>JAHCSU010000602.1 GCA_023522315.1 Nostoc sp. CCCryo 231-06 | reverse complement strand
GGCGCAGAGGTCACGGAGGAATGAGAGTTTGAGAGGGTTTTTGCGTAAGTCCTATATATAGTTGTAGAAATTCTGATTCTATTGCCTACTGGACTGGGAATAATAGCTTTGTAGATTACCGGTATTCCAAAAAAATTAACCCTCGGCTTACCACTGGCGGCTTTTTTTGTTTGGCAAAATGGCATATCTCTAAATTAGACGATTGCTATGGTGTTTAAGTAGGATACATTCCATGCGAAAAGTACTGACTTGCATTACCCCTGGCTAACTACCAGGGGTTTTTATTGGAAGTTATGCTGAGATATTGCACCATTCTGAATAACTGTAAAGTTGACAATTTGATATGAGTAGTGATTCTAGAATTCACTGCTTTTCCAAATTGATAAGAGATCGCGATTTTAATTCAACTAGGGAAGTGTCAATATAGGCTTATATCGAAGCCAAAAAATCAAGTGCAACTAATTAACAATGACAGAAGCTAAAAACGTAATCGGTGGAAACCTAGAAGCCTGCTGCACTTCTCCCATAACTGGGTTTTACCGCGACGGTTTTTGTCGCACAGGTGGTCAGGATTTCGGGTCGCACGTCGTATGTGCTGAAGTGACATCAGAATTCCTGGAGTTCACCAAATCCCACGGGAACGATCTAAGCACACCTGTTCCTGATTCTAATTTTCCTGGACTGAAGCCTGGCGATCGCTGGTGTTTGTGTGCTTCTCGCTGGCAAGAAGCTCTTGATGCTGGCGTTGCTCCACCCGTCATCCTGTCTGCAACCCATGCTAGAGCTTTGGAAATGGTTTCCTTAGACGAATTGAAAAAACATGCCTTAACTTCGTCTTGATTTGAAATTGGGCATTGGGAATGGGGCATGGGGCATTGGTCAATAATTAATAGTTATTCTTCCCCTGCTCCTCAATTCCAAATTAACCCACTGAAACTTCCACAGGTAGTTTTAATACATCGGCAACCATAGCAATCAATTTAGTGGGGTCAATTGGCTTAGATAAATGCTGTTGAAACCCTGCTGAAAGGGCTTCTAAGCGGTCTTCCTCTCGCGTGTAAGCTGTTAAAGCGATCGCTGGGATACGTCCGCCTTTTTCTGGTTCCAAAGAGCGCAGTTTGCGAATCAGCGTATAACCATCTTGCTCTGACATGCCGATGTCGCTAATTAGAATATCTGGTTTTGCTTGTTCAATTACTGCCAACGCTTCATCAACTGATGCTACCGCAGTGGCAAACGCCCCATATTCCTCAAACATAAAACTGAGAAAGTTACGGGTATCTGCTTCATCATCTACAACTAAAACTCTTAATCCAGCAAGGGGCGTCGAAGCCACAGGAGAAGAAATTTCTCCTGTGGCTTCTCTACTCGCTCTGCTACCCCTATTGTCTTGTAGCAGTGGTAGTCTCACAGTAAAGGTTGCTCCTTCTGCTGTACCTAGACTTTGGGCTAAGATTGTACCCTTGTGCAGTTCTACTAGATGACGGACGATCGCTAGTCCTAGTCCTAGTCCATTGTGCGATCGCGTTGTAGTGCTGTCTGCTTGCCGGAAACGCTCAAATACTTTGGGCAAAAACTCGGAACTGATGCCAATCCCTGTATCGATAACTTGAATTTGGGCGTATTTGTGAGTTGTTTCTTGTTCTTCATCATAGATTACTGACAGATTCACATCTACCCTGCCACCCTTAGGGGTAAACTTAATGGCATTAGTTAGTAGGTTCCAGACAACTTGCTGTAAACGGGCTGGATCGCCATAAACTGAGCCGACTGAAGTATCCAAAACAGTATTTAACGTAATATCTTTTGGTTCTGCTAGGGGACGCACTGCCTCTAAGGCTGCCTCCGTTACCGTGATCAGATTCACCGCAGATACATTTAACCGCAACTGGCCACGGATAATTCGGGATACATCTAAGATATCCTCAATTAGTTGCATCTGAGATATAGCGTTGCGTTCAATCGCCTCTAGGGCGCGGGAAGTGGCTTTCTCATCAAGTTTCTTAGAGCGGAGGATTTTTGACCAGCCCAGCATTGAGGTTAAGGGTGTGCGGAGTTCGTGAGAAAGAACGGCGAGAAACTCATCTTTCATCCGATTTGCTGCTTCTGCTTCGGCTCTTGCCGTCTGTTCTCGAATTACTTGAGCGCGGACTTCTTCTGCTTGTTTGCGTTCAGTAATATCTTCGAGAGTACCTACATATCCTAGTAATTCCCCTTGACCGGAAAGCATGGGTGATGAGCGAACTTGAACCCAACGGACGATGCCATGAGCAGTTTGAAAGCGAAACTCTTCAGAGTAGTCACGACCTTCACGAATGTAGTTAGACCAAGTGGCAACTGCTCGTTCTCTATCTTCTCGATGAACAGATTCTAGCCATCTTTTTTCTAAACTCTCTGCCGCTTTCAAGCCACAAATTATTTGATAGCGGGGATTAGTATATCTACATCCCCCTTCAGTATCAATTTCAAAAATGCCAACGGGTGAACAAGTACTCAGCGATCGCAATCGTTCTTCACTTTGCCTGAGTTCCGCATTCACAGCTACTAGCTGCGCTGCTTGTTGCTTGACAGCTTCTGTTTTCTTAAATAGTTCTACGAATACTGTGACTTTAGAAGTCAAAATATTAGGGTCTAATGGTTTGAGCAAATAATCAACTGCACCCAAGGCATAGCCTTTAAACAGCATTTGGTCGCTAGAGCTAAAGGCGGTGAGAAAGATAATTGGAGTGTGACGCGATCGCCCCCGATTGCGAATCAAGGTTGCAGTTTCAAAGCCATCCATCCCTGGCATTTGCACATCTAGCAAAATCACTGCAAAGTCTTGATGTAGCAGACACCTCAAAGCTTCTTCCCCAGAAGTAGCTCTTACCAGATTCTCTCCCAGTTTTTCCAGGATTGCTTCTAGTGCTAGCAAATTTTCTAGTTTATCATCCACTAGGAGGATGTTTACTTTGGGTTCCATCTGCATGGGTTTTTTTTCCGTGATTAATGACAAAGCTTGACCATTTGGGAAGCAATGTTTGAGAGTGTCAAAATCCAGTCTACTGCAACAGCAGAAATTGCTGCTTCTGGCATAACATTGCTCTGGGCTGTGGCAGGTTCTTGTACGATAGTAAGTCCTCCCCGCGCTTTTATTTTCTTAAGACCTTGCATACCATCTTGGTTTGCTCCTGTCAATATTACACCAATGACTTGCTCACTGTAGACATCGGCTGCTGACTCAAATAGCACATCGATAGATGGTCTGGCATAAGAAACAGGCTCATCAGTTGAAAGAGCAAAGTGACCTAATTCAACCAATAAGTGATAATCTGCTGGAGCTATGTAGATATATCCTGGTAGTATTTCGTCTTTGTCTTCCACTTCTCGAATCGGCAACGAAGTATATTCTTGTAATAACTCCTGGAGTGCGTTGTTAGACTCCTTGTGACGGTGTTGCACGATCGCGATCGGCACTAGAAAGTCTGCTGGTAAATTACCCAGGAGAATTTTTAAGGCTGATAATCCGCCCAAAGAAGTACCAATGACCACAATTTCAAATGCCACTTGTTTTGTCCTCACACCTGTTAGTGTGACTTGATGGCTCATCAAATCCTTTCAGCATTCTCCAGTTCCACCACAGCTACTAACTTCCCTTGACTTGCTTTTATCCCCACTAACCAAAATTATATATTTTTGTCATTTACATTACAATTAAAGATTTTATCATTGTGAAATAGTTTACATAAAAAATATGATATTTATGGTTTTTTTGAATTTTAGTTAATGCCAGAATCGATACATTATAGAAATATTTTTTTGCTAAATAACTAACTTTTAAAAGTTTAATTATTATTGTTTTGACAATTCATAAAAATTTACTTAAGCTAAAGGATAGGTTAAGCAAATCAACAAACGACAGCGATTTGGTTTAGCTATATCAAAAATTGCTGTTGCAGACTATTGGCATGAGGAAATTAATCGCAATAAAAGTCGTTCCATAAAGGCAAATTTACTAAATTTGTCTACAAAAAGTTAAGACATGATTAAGCGTATTGCACCGCGCACATATTGAACAGATTGCGGTCAATTATGGATAGATACTTGTAGTGATGTTAGCGAGTATCCATCAATCATTGAAGTTTGACTAGCGATTTTGGATTAAGGTCTTTTGGTTTATATCTCGTCAGGGACGGAATAAATCTAAAATCCAAAATTGGCAATCCAAAATTGATTGACCAAAGTGCGGTAGATATGTCCAGGAGAATACAATGCTTGAGTATTTTACATCATTGAACGACCACAATTTACCCTATCCAGATACGATTCATCCTATCGTTGTCCACTTCGTAATAGCGATGGTGTTGTTTTCCTTTTTCTGTGACGTAATTGGCTATTTTACTGGTAAATCCAGTCTTTTTGAGGTGAGTTGGTGGAACATGTTAGTTGCCACGATCGCCATCTTCGTTGCGATTATTTTTGGTCAGTTTGAAGCGGGTTTAGCACAGCCTTACAGCCTAGCGAAATCTGTACTAAATTTACATACGCTGATTGGTTGGTCGCTTTCGGGAATCATCACGGCAATTACAGCTTGGCGCTATGTAATTCGTGCCCGCAACCCGCAAAAAATACCAATTTATTATTTGGGAGCCGGGCTAGTTTTAACTTTGATAGTTGGCTTGCAAGTATATCTCGGAGATGAACTTGTTTGGGTGTATGGATTGCATACAGTGCCAGTTGTGGAAGCAGTAAAGGATGGTCTGTTGCGATGAACTCAGAATTAATTGATCAATTGAGCGGCTCTCTAGGCGCAAACGGATTACCTTACACAATTCCCATTCATCCCAACTTAGTCCATCTGACAATAGGTTTGTTCATCATTGGAATGACCTTTGATATTGTTGGTGTTCTGTTCCCCTTTGAAAAATGGGTCTTCAAATTTTTAGCAATTACTGTGGAACGTGACAACTTATTTAATGTTGGCTGGTACAACATGCTAGCTGCCAGCATCATCACATTTTTCACAGTTGGAGCAGGCTTTTACGAAATGCTCTTGGCAACACCACCAGCTGATATGAAAAGTGCCTGGGGATTACAGGCAATGGAAACTATGGTTTGGCATGGTGTAGGTGGTGTGTTCTTATTAGCGCTGATTGTTGTCCTGACTATCTGGAGAGGATGGCAGCGCTTTGTTTGGGCCAAACAAGAATATAAACAGACAGATAGAGAAGTGCAATGGATCTATCTGTTGGCAGGCATAGCAATCATGTTCATTCTGTACGTCCACGGGACACTAGGGGCGCAAATGGCTGCCGAGTTTGGCGTACACAATACAGCAGATAATTTGCTGCGATCGCACCAAGACCTCAACACAACACTCAAATAAGTCAATTGTCCTTTGACTAATGACCAATACTTCTCTACGAGAGGCTGCGCCAACGACTTCTCTACGAGACGCTACGCGAACGCTCAGTACAAGTGACAAATGACCAATGACCATGAAAATCCAGAAGATTTTAAATATTTTGACGCTGCTTACAGGGGCGATCGCAGTGACTATTATCAGTCTCTGGATCGGGCAGCAGGCTTACTCCTGGCTTCCCCCCCAAGCAGCAGCCGAATCCCTACTAATTGATGATTTGATTAGCTTCTTAGTAACCCTCGGTGCCTTCATCTTCTTGGGAGTAACAAGTACTCTGATGTATTCTGTGATCTTCCATCGGGCAGTCAAAGATGACTTCACTGACGGCCCCCCAATTCATGGCAATATCACCTTAGAAGTTGTCTGGACAGCAATCCCAATTCTTTTGGTGTTTTGGATTGCGGGTTACAGCTACCAAGTTTACCAACAAATGGGGATTCAAGGGCCATCGGAATTAGTTCACCTGCATAATCCGCTAGCAATGCAATCGGCTGATGCAGAACCAAAAGATGTACCAGCTAACGCTTTAGCAGAACCTGTAGAAAAAATCGACGTACTAGCTAAACAGTGGGCGTGGGTTTTTCATTACCCCGAAAAAGATATTACCAGTACCGAATTGCATTTACCTAGCGATCGCCGGATACGTTTAGCGCTGCGATCGCAAGATGTTATCCACGGCTTTTATATACCTGCATTTCGCCTCAAGCAGGATATTATTCCTAACCACGCAATCGACTTTGAATTTACTCCCATCCGCCCCGGCAAATACAGCTTGACCGATTCTCAATACAGTGGCACATACTTTGCGACGATGCAGGCAAATGTAGTCGTCGAATCTCCTGAAGATTATCAGCAATGGCTAGCACAAGCTGCAACCCAAAAGCCATCCGTTGCAAAAAATCAGGCAGCTTCTGAGTATGCCCAAACATCCAATCAATCAGTCCAAACAGGTTGGGTTACAGTTCCACCTGCTGCACCTCCTCTAGTCAATTCACCTGGTTGAAAGGAAAGTAACCATGACTAATGTTCCTATTGAAGGTATTCTTCTCCCTAATGAGAAGCCTAACCACGAATCTCCGAGTAACTGGAAAGAATACTTCAGCTTTAGTACTGACCACAAGGTAATTGGTATCCAGTACCTCGTTACCTCATTTTTCTTCTTTCTCGTCGGCGGTATCTTTGCGATGGTGATGCGGGGAGAACTGATGACACCCGAATCAGATTTAGTAGATCGCACTGTCTACAACGGTATGTTCACCATGCACGGCACTATAATGCTGTTTTTGTGGACATTTCCCTCACTAGTTGGTTTTGCTAACTATTTAGTGCCACTGATGATTGGGGCGCGAGATATGGCATTTCCCCGCCTCAACGCCGTCGCCTTTTGGATGGTGCCAGTAGTCGGAATTCTCATGATGGGTAGCTTCTTTGTCCCTGGTGGCCCAGCCCAAGCCGGTTGGTGGTCTTACCCGCCCGTCAGTCTCCAGAATCCCACAGGTAACTTGATTAATGGTCAAGTTATTTGGCTCTTAGCGGTGGCAATATCCGGCGTATCCTCAATTATGGGCGCAGTGAACTTTGTCACCACCATTGTCAAGATGCGGGCCCCAGGCATGGGCTTCTTTCGGATGCCCTTGTTTGTCTGGGCAGTATTTGGCGCCCAAATTATCCAACTATTCGGACTACCTGCACTGACAGCTGGTGCGGTGATGCTGCTACTCGACCTCACAGTTGGCACCGCCTTTTTTGACCCTAGCAAGGGCGGGAATCCAGTTATGTTCCAGCATTACTTCTGGTTCTACTCTCACCCCGCCGTTTATGTGATTATTTTGCCCATCTTCGGGATTTTCTCAGAAATCTTCCCAGTTTATTCACGTAAACCCTTATTTGGTTACAAAGTAGTTGCCGTTTCATCCATCTTGATTGCAGCAGTCAGTGGCATTGTTTGGGTACACCACATGTACGTCAGTGGTACATCAGGCTGGATGCGGTTGCTTTTCATGCTGACGACAATGTGCGTGTCTGTACCCACAGGAATTAAAGTATTTGCTTGGGTAGCAACTATTTGGGGCGGTAAACTGCGGCTCAATACCCCGATGCTGTTTGCTCTGGGTGGATTAGTCATGTTTGTCTTCGCCGGAATCACAGGCATCATGCTTTCCTCCGTGCCTGTTGATGTCCACGTTAACAATACTTACTTTGTAGTGGGACACTTCCACTACGTCCTCTACGGCACCGTGACGATGGGCTTATTTGCTGCCATCTACCACTGGTTCCCGAAAATGACCGGGCGGATGTACTCCGAAAGCTGGGGTAAAATCCACTTCTGGTTAGCCTTCATTGGCACCAACCTCAACTTTTTGCCCATGCACCCATTAGGATTGCAAGGAATGGTACGTCGAGTTGCTTCCTACGCCCCAGAGTATCAATTCTGGAATATCATCGCTAGCCTCGGCGGATTCCTCTTAGGAATGTCCACTTTGCCCTTCATCTTCAACATGGTAATTTCTTGGATGCAAGGCGAGAAAGCACCTGCTAATCCTTGGCGGGCAATTGGACTGGAGTGGCTAGTATCTTCACCGCCCCCAGTAGAAAACTTTGAAGAAATCCCCATCATCATCTCCGAACCCTACGGCTACGGCAAATCAGAACCCTTAACAGCCAACCTCTCAGAATAACCCAGCCCATCCTACCGTATACACACAAATCTTTTAGGTTACTCCGTAACTTAGGGTAAGTTAATTTTTGCAGGTCGATGCAACAAACTTGCAAGTCGATGCAACAAACTTGCAGGTCGATGCAACAAACTTGCAGGTCGATGCAACAAACTTGCAAGTCGATGCAATAAACTTGCAGGTCGATGCAATAAAGGTAAGGTCAAAAGACTTGTGTGTACCTGACAATTCAGGTCATGTGGAAAAGCTAACGATTGACCTAACCCCCTAGCCCCCTTCCCGTGTCGGGAAGGGGGGAAATTCAAAATCTCTCTCCTACAAGGAGAGAGATTTAGAGAGAGGTTTTCCAGATACCGTGAAAAGTCAGGTGTGTACACCGTAGCGCAACGAGCTACGTCTCCTTTGCGTTTTAAATTCAACCCTCAAGCTAAAAGCAAAATGGACAGTTATATCAATTCAGATGAATCGCACCACACAAGCGCAGAACATACCCACGACGAAGAAGGCAACAAGATGTTTGGCTTCATTGTCTTCCTCTTGTCTGAAAGCGTCATTTTCTTGAGTTTTTTCGCCGGATATGCCATCTACAAAACAACAACCCCTAACTGGCTACCAGCTGGTGTTTCTGGGCTAGAAGTAAAAGAACCGACAATCAACACGATAATTCTTGTCGCCAGTAGCTTTGTAATTTACTTAGCAGAACGCGCCCTGCAACGCCATGACTTAGTAAAATTTCGCCTGTTTCTCTTCACAACAATGGCGATGGGTACTTACTTTTTGGTTGGACAGGCGATTGAATGGAACGGCCTCGATTTTGGCTTCACCACCGGGGTATTTGGTGGGACGTTTTACTTGCTAACAGGTTTCCACGGTTTGCACGTTTTCACCGGCATTCTGTTGCAGTCAATTATTTTGGTACGTTCTTTCATTCCTGGCAACTACGACACTGGCCACTTCGGCGTAAACGCGACTTCGTTATTTTGGCACTTCGTCGATGTTATTTGGATTATTTTGTTTATCCTCATCTACGTTTGGCAGTAGAAAAGAAGAAATCCCCAGCAAACTGTTTGAGCGATCGCTGGGGATGATTAATGTTATTGTAAGACCATTAACATTTCACTGAATCAAAACGATTTTCTTTCCCTTGCTCCCTACTGTAAAAGCAATGGGATATTTTTTTATGTGAAAGTCCCTAAGTTCTCTGTAAAATTTCTCTCATCCAAGCTTCTTCCTCTGGTGAGCGCAATATTTTTAAAGCTTGTGTATAATCAATTGCCAAGTCAAATCTAGCACGCTCGTAAACTTGATTTAGTAACCTTTGCAAGTCAACTATTGGCTCAGATTCTCCCTCACGCAAAGGCACAGGAAAAACAGGAATTGGATTTTTTAAGTTGAAAGTATATAAATCTGCATCAGGTCTGTTGTAACTGCGACTGACCAAAATACTATAATCTGCGGCTGTAGCTCCAAAAATAGGCATTGACTCTCCTTGCCTCAAGAGGTCGATTTCTACCAAGTTGGTTGCAGAAGCCAAAATTTTCTGTCTTTTGCTCTCGTAAGCGGCTCTACCTTCTTTGGAGCGTTTATTTTTGGGTGAAAGTATTTCAATTACAGCAACAACTTCTTTACTTTGAGTTGCTCTTACCTCTAAAAATCGCTCAGTTAGCTGTTCAGGTATGGGAACTCTGACTTTACTGGGTTCGGTAAGTTTTGCAGCTGTCAAAGTTGTGCCAGTATCTGTAGTGTTCCGATTAGCAACTGCTACATCAGCAATTCCCACCAGTAATATATCATCTACACTTTTAAAAACTCGCTCTTCGATGGAAACTCGGTATTTAGGCGCGATTTGAGGAGTCAAATCATCAGCTATAGCTACAATCAAACGATTGTGAACTTGATGCCAAAGTTCTGGCTGTTCTAAATAGGGGTTCATTCCCGGAAATGGATTTTCCATTACGTTTTTCTTTAGTTAGTTCTCCTCAATTGAGACTATTCTATCTGTTCTCATCTTCTGTAAGTAAGTGGGTCAAATTAAATATAAAACCTCACCCTCAATCCCTCTCCTTACTAAGGAGAGGGAAGCCGGAGGCAGGGTGAGATTTGATCTTATATTATTTAATTACGCCTACCTACTTACCTTATTTCAATGAGAATCGCTGGCGTTCCTGAATCGAGGTATGAACTTGATGATATAGAGACGTAAAATTTTACGTCTTTACAAGGATTTTCAACGCAATGCACAATCGTTTTATACCGCGTATATCAAACCAAATAACTCGTATTTGGCACGATCGCAAAGAAGGCATACTCATACCAAGCAGTCCAAATGAAACTGCGAATCCATCGCTGGCGCTTTTCGGGACTCAAATCATATTCAAACGCGCCACTAGATACATCAATGGAAGATAAGTGAGAGTTACAACCACAGCCGTGTTGATAAGTAAAACCGTATTTAGAAGCAATACTTTGCACCTTCATTTGAATCGCAAACACCTTACCTGCATGGAGTATGGCATCCCAAGCACGTTTGTGTTCGATATCGCGCTGATCAAATCTTAAGGCGCGTTCTTCAAAAACATGATCGCGGTAAATTGGTGCTAGATGCACATGATAGAAGCTGGCGGGTAGTTCATAACCAAACTCGTTGAATAAATCTATACCAATGCGAGCGACTTTTACTTCATCTGCATACTCTGTCCCCTTTGACTCCACATCACGGAGAATTTCTGCAAAGTTTGGATAGCTGTGTTTGAGAAAATCTTGCCCAAAAAACTCTAGGGTTTCCCATGCTAGTTGTGCAAATAGTTGGGAGAATGAGGGTATCAAGTGAGCTAGTTGGGGGCGATCGCTAAACAAGTCAACATCACCATGCTCTAATTTATATAAGAACAACTGTGCCATCTCAACATAGCTTTGGGGATGAGAAAGTCCGACACTCGTGGTTCCTCTAGCAATATCTTGCCATGTAGAAGGTAGTTGAGAGACGTGAACCGCATTTTCTCCAGCAATGACTGCAACAGGAGGACATTCGAGAAGTTGCATCGACAATCTCCTTTAAGACTTTATGTGTAATTTACCTTAAGCGATCGCTGTATCTATCTTCTGAACACAATTAAAAATGTTTGACGGACTGTCTTTTGACAAAATTGCAACTTTCTCTCCCCTCTCCTTACTAAGGAGAGGGGTTGGGGGTGAGGTTTTGATATTGGGAAATGCTATAGGAATCCGGTTTGATTTCTGAAAAGATACGTAGGGTGTGTTAGCGACAGCGTAACGCACCAAACCCTTGATAATGGTGCGTTACGAACTTCGTTTTAACACACCCTACATACTATTCTGAGTTCTGAATTCTGACTCCTGAATTCTTACCTTTTAAAACATTTTATTCAGCCACCAGCTATTTTTTTATATAGTTTCTCACCCTTAACTATCTCTTCATAGTACTGTTCATAAGGGGTGAACCTGATAGATTCTTGTCTTCCTAAACCTAAAATACCAAAGGTGCCAAGGCTGTTATAAAACAGTTCGTGTACCCGCTTTTGAAGTACCTGATTGAAATATATCAGGACGTTACGACAAAGGATGACATTAAACTCATTAAAAGAGCTATCAGTTGCTAAATTATGCTGGGCGAAAACAACGTTTTCTCTTAGAGATGCTCGAAATATAGCATTATCATAAGCTGCTGTATAATATTCAGAAAATGACTTCTTGCCGCCTGCTTTCAGATAAAGTTGAGTATATTCTTGCATCAGTTTCAGGGAGAAAATCCCACTTTTGGCATTTTGTAATACCTTCTCGTTAGTATCAGTAGCATATATGCGGCAACGGTGATAAAGCCCTTCTTCTTGTAGTAAAATCGCCATTGAGTAGACTTCTTCACCAGTCGAGCATCCAGCGTGCCAGATGCGAATAAACGGATAGGTTTGCAAGAAGGGGATAACTTGATTTCTGAAGGCGTGATAAAAGCTGGGATCACGAAACATTGATGTAACATTCACTGTCAGAGCAAGTAAAAATCGTTCCAAATAAGCACGGTTGTGGAGTAACCGTTCTTGCAATGCAGAAACATTTGCTAACCCCTCTAATTCCATGAAGCTCTGAATGCGGCGCTTGAGTGAGGAAAGAGCATAATTGCGAAAGTCATAACCATAGTACTGATACACACCTTCTAAGAGCAGATGTATTTCTATATCCTCCAAGGTAGGCTTGGGCAAAGTCATAGTACGAATTAGGATATATGTTGAGCCAGTTCCAGTTATTTAAATGTGCTGGCAATACAACGAGTTAAGCTGCTTGAAGTTAGCCAAACAAATATTTCGCAAAACACCTGATAGAGAAAAAATTATTCACATTTTAGAGTGGTAATATTTTTATAACCCAAGTGAATTTTACGCCGAAAATAGCTTGCTGGATCTATCAAATTTAATAACGATGCTACTTATGGGTTTCAGTTTAACCTAGCGGTTGTTATTCCTAAAGCAGCGATCGCTATTATTGAAATCCCAACTAGCCATCTCACCTGATAGCGCAGATTTTTGATCTCTTGGCTGAGATTTTCTCTCTGTGGTATGGGATATGGTTGAAGTTCTGCAACTTCAACAGGCACTTGTTGGGGTAAATTTTGGGTACTTTTAAAAGTCACCTGCGTGTGTAGCCAATTAGTAATCAGTTGAGGACAGTTTTTCTTAAACCAACTTAAAGCCAAAGTTTTAAAAACTGGTTTGGACATTCGCGCTATTAATTTCATTACCCTGTTTACGGGTTTTATGCGAAGCTTTTGGTTAATCAGATTGACTGAGCCAACATCATAAAGACAATCCAGAATTAGTTTAACAGTGGCTTCTTCACTGTTAATCAAGTTTTGCAGTAAAAGCAGAACATCGTGCATACGCTCTGCTTCAATAACTTTTTCTGTCAAGGTTTCTGGAGAACTTACTGAAGGACTTACGGTTGTATTTAGGGCGTTTCGTCTTACTATCATCATATTAGTAACATAGCAGTCATAATAATGTAAGTACACCTGTCTACCGGGAGAAAGGTTTTTTATCTAGAGAAAGAACCTAAAAGCCAAAACTTTTTCGTGAGACACATGATTATATCGTGTCTGTAAAAAGGCTATTTGTCTAGTTTCTATGAAACTTTTATCCACTTCTGGAATAATCAAACTAGAACTACGAAGTAGAAACTCCTAGATTCAATGGGAGTATCTGTTTTAGAAAAAATATCTTTATCTTTTATTTAGATGATAATACCTCAATTTGTGCAACAACCCGTTCTAATTCGTCAATGATTACAGTGGTTCCAGTCTTTCTGAAGGCATTTACAAGCGCCCGATAATACCAAAGAGTTCCTTCTTTACCTCCGTGAAAACGTTCCCAAAGTGATTCACCCAAAACGCGATAATCTTTGAGAATGGATTGGGCGTTGTAAAGTTTATCTGCTAATGACACGAGCAGTACTGATGGGGAAGCGGTAGGAATATGAGCAATATATGCCTCCTTGCGCTGTAGCCAAGGCGGTTTTGGAATTGTATCAGCATCAGTACAACCATCTACAATTGCTGTTACATTGTCACCAAAGCGACGGCGAATTTCTTCTCGTGTTGCAGCGCCACCTTGATCTTCGATTGCATCGTGTAAAAGAGCTGCGATTGCTTCATCTTCATTTGCCCCATATTCTAAAGCAATACTGGCGACACCTAATAAATGGGCAACGTATGGAACACCTGAACCTTTACGAACTTGGTTGGCGTGCAGTTGGGTGGCGTAGGTTAGAGCTGTGGTAAAGCGTTCTGAAAGCATTGTTTTGAAATAATAAAACAGCTTGTAGTCAGATATTGCACTGATGCTAATGTCAATTTTATAACAAACTGCTCCAGACACAGAGAACGCAGAGCAGGAGACGGGTATAGAAGTAATTGAATATCAACCTAAAATTGAGATATCTATCAAGCTTGCTATGGCATCATCATGACTAGCGAAAAAATAACGGTGCAGTCTTTGTATACTGTCACTGATAAAGAATTAATGCTGATGAGTTCGCAAAACCCAGAACTGCGGTTTGAACGCAATGCTAATGGAATGTTAGAAACTATGCCCCCGACTGGTGGAATTTCTGGTAATCGAGAAATAAAAGCAGGAGCCTATTTGTTGAATTGGGTAGAAAGTCAGGATTTAGGTGAAGTTTTTAGTTCAAGTACAGGTTTTAGATTAGCAAATACTGCTGTTAGATCACCTGATGCCGCTTTTGTAGCTAAAGGACGTTTGCCAGAAGGTTGGGATCAAGAAGAAGACAAATTTATTAATTTAGCACCCGACTTTGTAATTGAAATTCGTTCTAAAAACGATAGCTTGGCAAAACTCAAAGCCAAGATGGAAGAATATATTAGTAACGGTGTTAAATTAGGATGGTTAATTGATAGTAAAAATCAGCAAGCTTTTATTTATCGCCGGGATGGTTCAATTACTCAATATCCAGCTACGGCAGTATTAAGTGGTGAAGATGTTGTACCTGGTTTTACCTTGCTTTTAAAAAAATTATTATAAAATTGACCATATTATATATTAATTCGATACAAAGATGCGCTAACCCAAAAATGTGTTTAAAACTACGCTACAAGCTTTATCCTTAAGCACATTTTGGTGCAGCATTCATTATAAAAAGTAGCATAACGATTAAATTTTCAAGATACTATCTTTCTTTGGAGCGATATTTGACGACAAGCTCCTCTACGTCTGCGCCTGAAAAGCTCTGAGTAGAAAAGTAAAAGTTTTTGTTAGATAAAATTATGTAATTCTACTTTTAGATAGACAATATTTAAATCTAGATTCCATCGTCAGATAGATAAGATTTTCATGATAATTCATTTAAATTAACTCAATGATATGCTATTTATAGGAGTTAATTTAATAATGCCAGACAGTCCTGGATTAGGAGAGCAGGCGCTGAATAAAGCGGCAGAAATAGGATTATCTAGCCAATTAGATGAAGTAGAAAATTTAAATGTAGACATCAAAACAGACCCCCTGAAACTAGTTCAGGGAGAGGTTGATGTAGTCACCATTGAAGGCGAAGGTCTGGTTATGCAGAAAGACCTCCGCATGGAAGAATTGCAAATGCAAATGACTAGCGTTGCGATCAATCCTCTGAGTGTGGCTTTTGGCAAAATTGAACTCACTAAACCTACTGAAGCTAAAGCACAGGTTGTGTTAACCGAATCTGATATTAATCGCGCCTTCAACTCAGAATATGTGCGATGCCTACGGCGGGCTACGCCTACGCAACTGCAAAGCCAAAAAATCCACGTTAACGGGCAACTGAGAACTATTGAACCTCAACATGTAGACTTTCGACTACCTGGTGATGGGAAAGTAGCACTAAATGCCACCATGAAATTAGTAGAAACTGGTGAAAATCAGCAAGTTGCTTTTTCCGCAGTCCCCACGATCAGTGGCAATGGAAAAACTGTTGCTCTGGAAAATGTCGAGTATGGCGAAAGTGAGGAAATATCGCCAGAATTGACAAAAGCTTTGATAGATCAAACTAGCGAAATTCTAAATTTGAGTAACTTCGATTTAGATGGAATAAGTCTGCAAGTTAACCAACTAAAAGTAGAAGTAGGCAAACTAACCCTACAAGCTGAAGCTTATGTTGAAAAAATTCCTTCAGCTTAAAAATAAATAGGACGTTAATAAATTCAGGATAGTAATAATGGAAACTACAGACACAACGCAAACAGGTTCAACACCTTTCCCAAATATTCCACCAGTTATTGAAAGTAACGACAGTGAGTATGTTGATAGCGGCGTACCAAGCACAGTTGCGATCGCAGGACATCCCCTACATCCCCTGAGTGTGATCTTTCCTATAGCCTTTTTAGCGGCCGCCTTGGGGAGTGACATCGGTTACTGGTTAACCCATGATTTCTTTTGGGCTAGGGCTTCACTATGGTTAATCGGACTTGGGTTAGGTGGGGGTTTACTCGCTGCTGCGATCGGTCTGAGCGACTTTTTGAAAATTGAACGAGTTCGCAAGCGCACCGCCGGTTGGGCGCATTTGATACTTAACGTTGCTATCCTGGTTTTATCACTCGTCAACTTTCTCCTGCGTTTAGGCGACGCTGAGTCCCGAATAGTACCTTGGGGACTATTAATCTCCCTCGTTGTTGGTACACTCACTAGTGTTTCCGGCTGGTTCGGTGCTGAACTCTCCTATCGTCACAAAATCGGTGTAGTAGGCGCTGGTAGCAGAAGATATCCATAACGAAGTAATTTGTAATTAAAATCCCAAATTACGAATTATTAAGAAACAGCAGTGCAGAGGCTAAAATTTTCGTTAGTCTTTAGCCTTGAGAAAATGCTCCAACATCGTAACCAAACAATATTTATTATTCTTTCTCTGCTCATCGTTGTACCGATGGGCTTTTTGTTTAAGTACTACACTGGCCCTGCCCATCAGTGGTTTAATGACTACGGAGCAGCTATATTTTACGAAATATTTTGGTGTCTGTTTGGATTTTGGTTTTTCAGAAATCGGGCGGCGATAATTCAAATTCCTATATGGGTTTTTCTCATCACCTGTATACTAGAATTCTTGCAACTTTGGCATCCGCCACTATTAGAGGATATTCGCGCCACCTTGATAGGTAAATTGTTACTTGGTACTACCTTTATTTGGTGGGATTTTCCTCATTATGTATTGGGTTGTGTTTTTGGTTGGTTGTGGCTGCGACAATTACAGAAAATAGGTTATGCAAAAAAAAGTTAAGGTTAAACCTAATTCAAAACAGCAAAAAATTGAAGAACAACCTGATGGCAGTTTGACTGTGTATTTAAAATCGCCCCCAGTCGATGGAAAGGCTAATGAAGAGTTAATTAAACTATTAGCAAATAAATTTGATGTAGCCAAATCTGATATCAGAATTAAGTCAGGTTTGTCTTCTCGACAAAAGCTGATAGAAATTGATACAGATATCTAGTTGCTGCTTAGTAATACCTGATTGGAAGACTCTGCCTCCTGCTGAATGTGAGGCGATATCTCATCCAATATATCCTCTAGCAAAGCCAAGAAACGAGAGACACAAAAAAAGCAAAATCGACTTTTTATGCTTGTGTAATACTGATATACCTTGGTTGAGCTTTGACTCTTTCTATCCAAGCTTGGATAGCAGGAAATTCTGTTAAATCGAAGCCACCCTCATTAGCTACATGAGTGTAAGCGAACAAGGTGATATCAGCAATCGTATAACGCTCTCCTACAAAAAAAGTGTAAGAAGTTAAGTGTTTTTCGATCAGGCTAAGTGCTGCATAACCTGGTTCATGTTTTTGCTTTATAGCTTCACTATATTCTTCAGTTTTACCTAAAATAGAAATCCAAAATCTTGATTTAGCAATAAAAGGTTCATGGCTATACTGTTCAAAACATAACCATTGCAGCACTTGCGCTCGTAAAAAACGGTCGTACGGTAAAAATTCTGTACCTTCACTCAGATATACCAATATGGCATTTGATTCTGCCAAGTATTTTCCTGGCTCGATTTCAATAATCGGGATCTTTCCATTGGGATTTTTACTTAAAAATTCTGGTGTTCGAGTCTCGCCTTTCAAAATGTTAAGCTCTATCCTCTCAAAAGGCATACCTAGTTGTGTTAATAAAAGACGTATCTTATAACCATTGCCAGAAGGTAAAAAATCGTACAAACGCAGTAGTTCCATGCTAAAATGCAGTTAAGAATATGTTGATAACTAGAGGTTCAAAATACAATATCTTACCAAAATATTTTCCCAAAACCGGATGATTTTTTTGAAGATTTCGCTTAGAAGTCCTAAAGAAAATTATCTGAAAAAATAAAAAACATTATTCATTTCTAGATTGAGATATTTAATTTAGTAAGTGGTCGAGAATAAAACTATGTGTGGAAGATTTACTCTAAATCAGTCAGCAGAAGCTTTAGCTCAAGTTTTCCATGTCGAGCCAGTTGCGGATTTAGCAGCCGGATATAATATCGCACCTACTCAAATGGTGGCAACAGTGTTACAAAATCCCGAAAGCGAAAAGCGTGAATTTAAGCAATTGTATTGGGGATTAATTCCGTCATGGGCGAAAGATGCAGGCATAGGGGCAAAGCTGATTAACGCTAGGGCTGAAACTGTTACCGAAAAGCCTTCTTTTCGTTCGGCTTTTAAGCATCGACGCTGTTTAGTGATAGCTGATGGCTTTTATGAGTGGCAACGGCAACAAGGCAAAAAGCAGCCATTTTATTTTAGCCTTCAAGATGGGCAACCCTTCGCCTTTGCAGGTTTGTGGGAGAAATGGCGATCGCCTGCTAACGAAGAAATAATCTCTTGTACAATTTTGACAACGGCAGCTAACGAATTACTCCAACCTATCCACGAGCGGATGCCAGTGATTCTAGAGCCAGAAGATTACGATTTATGGCTAGATTCCCAAGTGCAAACGCCCCAAACCCTACAGCAGCTATTGCGTCCCTATCTGGCGCCAGCAATGACTGCCTATCCAGTTAGCACCTTGGTAAACAACTCTCGGCATAATAGTCCAGAGTGCATCATCCCACTCAGTGAGAAGAATGCCCCCACAAATCAGTTAAATTAGCTATTGAGTGGACTGGGGATTAGACGAAGAGGGAAGATTTCCAATACCTAATACCCAGTCCCCAATCCCCAATCTCCAATCCCCAGAGACTATTATGCCAAGAACACAAAAGAACGATAATTTTGTTGACAAATCCTTTACAGTGATGGCAGATATCATCCTGAAGATTCTGCCAACCAACAAAAAAGCTAAAGAAGCGTTTGTTTATTATCGAGATGGCATGTCAGCCCAAGCAGAAGGGGAATATGCTGAAGCATTGGAATATTATGAAGAAGCTCTAACACTAGAGGAAGATACCAACGATCGCGGCTATATTCTCTACAATATGGGGCTAATCTATGCCAGCAATGGCGACCACAACAAAGCTTTAGAACTGTATCACCAGGCAATTGAGTTAAACCCACGGATGCCCCAAGCCTTGAACAACATCGCTGTGATTTATCACTACCAAGGCGAAAAAGAGAAAGAAGCTGGAGATAACGAGGCTGGCGAAGCACTGTTTGACCAAGCAGCAGACTATTGGATTCGAGCTATTCGCATGGCTCCCAATAACTACATCGAAGCTCAAAACTGGTTGAAAACCACCGGGCGATCGCAAATTGACGTATTCTTTTAGTCATTAGTCATTAGTTCTTTGTCATTTGCTAAGGACTAATGACCAATGACTAATGACCAATGACCAATGACCAATGACCAATGACAAATTATGATTGACCAAGAACAAGTTCATAAAGTAGCTAATCTTGCTCGTTTAGAATTGACTCCAGAAGAAGAGGAACAATTCACTACCCAGTTAGGAAGTATTCTGGATTATATTCAACAGTTGGATGAACTTGATGTTAGTAATGTGCCCCCAACAACGCGGGCAATTGATGTCAGCAACATCACACGAGAGGATAAATTGCAACCCTATCCTGACCGAGAAAGCATCCTCAACAGTGCGCCTGAACAGGAAGGCGAATTTTTCAAAGTACCAAAAATCCTCAACGCTGAATAGTCAAAAGTGAGCTAGCGCGGTCTTCTCCCATTCGTGAGAGGCTAGCGCCTGCGGGAGGATGCCCGTTCGCGTAGCGTCTCCTTTGGGAGAAGGGCTGTAGGGGGTTCCCCCATGAGCGACTGGCGTTAGCGAGCTTGCGAACGTCACCCCGAAGGGGTCAACAGTCAAAAGTTTTAGATTTTTGACTGTTGACTAATAACTAAGGAGATAATTATGGGTTTGGGAATTCTTAAGGATGGTCAGTGGATATCTCAAAGGGATCAAGAAGACTCAGAAGGTAAATTTATCCGTCCATCAACTACTTTCCGCAACCACATTACATCTGATGGTTCTAGTGGGTTGAAAGCTGAAGCAGGGCGCTATCATCTGTATATTTCTTGGGCTTGCCCTTGGGCGTGTCGCACCGCCATTATCCGCCAATTGAAAGGACTCCAAGATGTCATTGGGTTATCAGTCGTTGCAGCAGAAATTGATCAAAATAGCTGGGAATTTGGCGATGAACCGGGGTGCATTCCCGATACAGTCAACGGGACTCAATATCTTTGGCAACTTTATCTAAAAGCTGACCCTAACTATAGCGGCCGAGTGACAGTTCCAGTTTTATGGGATATCCAAAATGGGACAATTGTCAATAATGAATCCCGCGAAATCATTCGGATGTTTGATACAGAATTCAATGCTTTCGCCAAACAAAATATCAACTTTTATCCAGAACATTTACAAAAAGTAATTGACGAGACGATTGATACAATTTATCAACCAATAAATAACGGTGTCTACCGGGCGGGATTTGCTACCACTCAGTCGGCTTATGATGAAGCGGTAACGGAATTATTCACCGCTCTCGACTACTGGGAAAAAGTATTGGGAAATCAACGCTATCTTTGCAAAAATCAAATTACTGAGGCGGACTGGTGTATGTTCACTACTCTATTTCGTTTCGATGTAGTTTATTATGTGCATTTCAAATGCAACTTACGCAGAATTGTAGATTATCCGAATCTGTGGAATTATCTCAAAGAACTTTACCAACTGCCGGGAGTTAAAGAAACTTGCAATCTTGACCACATCAAACGGCATTATTACAGAAGCCATCCCCAAGTCAACCCAACTCGCATCGTTCCAAAAGGGCCACTGATTGATTTTGATGCACCCCATAACCGAGATAAAATATTTGCTTGATTAACACTGCTGGCCGTTAGGAATAAGAATTAAATAACATACAATTTATGTCCGACAGCTTACCTCACCCTCA
>JAHCSU010000601.1 GCA_023522315.1 Nostoc sp. CCCryo 231-06 | reverse complement strand
TCGATATTCTTAGATTACATCTGATGCTCACTTTTTGCTTAAGTTGACACCAATGAGCATTGCTGTGCCCCTACGATAGATGTGGTTCAAATACTTGAATTCTGCTTTAAAATTCAATTTCAATGGTCAAGCTGCGAATCTTTCCTGTATCTGCGTCAGCTTTATCTGCAACTTCCAGAGTCCAGGTTCCTTGGGGACTTTTTCCTTTAAGGGCAGCAAGTTTAAGGGTATTTATCTCATCGTAGGTTGTTTTAATTTTATCAGTAGCTCCGCCCTGGCGATCGTGCAGAATTACAGGAAGTACGCCTATTTGCACTGGGGGAAAAAGAGTAACTACAAGATCCCCAATAAAAGTATGCTCGATGTCTACATTAACTTTGATGAATTTCATTAGGCCGGTAGTAGCGATCGCCAACGACAATGTTGATATCTGCAAATCGTTAATTGGGATATCTTGCACTGCTTGGAATCTGCTGATGGGCGATGTTTCAGGTGGCTTGGCCAATTCTACAGCTTTCAGAGCATTCATTCGACCGTAACCGTAGAAGGGACTACGACCATTAGTATCATATTTACCTCCAGCTTGATCAATGCGATCGCAAGAGCGTTTAATAATATCTCGCACTTCGTCCCAACGCAGATTTGGGTTTATAGCAATAATTAGGGCTGCTACACCAGCTGCACCTGGACAAGCACTGGAAGTTCCGCCGAATTGGTTCGTGTAGTTGCCTGGGGCGTCACCCAGATTCCGATTACCCGAATTATAGCCAACTACACCAGAGCGATCGCTTGTCCAAATTCCAGGGGTTTGAGAACTATCGCCATTGTTGCTGGGGAAGGCGCACCAGACCGCCTGACCAAAGTCACTGTAAGTGCTTCTCTTGCCGTAGTCGTTACAAGCTGCCACAGCAATCACCTTTTGGTAGCTGGCGTAGCCATCATTATCGACGCTTTCGTTACCATTGCCAGCCGCAAATAAAATTACACAGCCTTTGCCGTTGCGTCCCTTATTAATTGCAAAGTCCATAGCAAGGCGTGTGGAATCAGGCAGAGGTACTTTCTGGTTGTGTAGAGGATCGTTTTGCTCAAACCAAACACCGTCTGCGGGCCCCCAGCTACAAGAGATTACATCAGCACCATTTTGAGCCGCCCAAACAAAAGCATCTGCTTCATCCTGCGACCCCAGCGCCGAAGCTAAACGAATCGGCATCAGCTTTGCACCTGGTGCCACACCAGACGCACCAAAATTACCGTTTGCACAAGCTACTCCTGCACAGCCTGTCCCGTGGTTATTGTCGTTTCCCGGTCTGGGATTGTCACTTTTACGTGTGACATCACGCGGGGCAACAATTTTTCCAGAGGAACGGAACTCTTCATGATCGAGATCCACACCGTCGTCAATAATTGCAATAATCGTCCCAGTGCCATTGCTCAACTTCCAAGCTGCCTCAACGTTGGCATGGGCGTTAATTACCTTACCATTAATTGTTGTTTGCTTTAAATGCCACTGCTGCGGGAAAACCTGACGTTGCCGTAACTCACGCACTAGTTCAGGATGGCACAGATCAACTGATTCTTCATTCAAAAGTCTTTCGGCGATGTCAAAGATGGCTATACCAGTATTTGCAGATGCACTGACAAAGTAAGCATTTGGTGCATATTCAAGTTGGCGTTTAATTGTTAAGTCGTAACGTCTTACGACCTCTTGGCAGACCGTTAACTCTTCTTCGCTATTGAATTTAAGGAAGAGGTTTTCGGTGTAAATTATAGGTTGTTGGGATACTGGATCGATAAGAACACGTCCGGCAAATTGGACTTCAGGCTCTTGGTTGAGAATTACACGGGCGCGATCGCGCAAAGCGACACCTTCAGTCGGAACTTTCGTTCGCAAAATTTCTACACCCGCTTGCCGAAACCGTGTTGCTAACTCGAATTCATTAAGGATGCTGCGAGCTGCGGGTGACACTGGTGCGACTTCAAAGGGTCTTGCACCAACAAGAGCGCTGCGGTTTTCGGTACGCACTACAATGTGTTCGTCACTGATAGCAAGTTCATATTGTTGACCGTTCTGCCCACCATAGCGAACTTGAACCATAATTTTATCTCCTGGGATATTTGAAGGATGCTTCTAATTTCATGTGTTATATGTGTATTACGGTTTAAAAAGATACAACTTAAACAGAATTTAATCTATCTAAGTTCATACAAGCCTTCGATTCGTCTTTCCAGAAAAGAGGGATTCAAGGTCAGGTTGGTTTACGAATTTTCAGTATCAATAAAGGTGTATAGCTTGCATTGCAATGAAAGATCTGTATTCCATACCACTGAAAAACGCTATAGCGGTTCTCGCTTGAGTGAGGTACAAGAACCCCACCCCCAACCCCCTCCCCGCTCTTCGAGAGGGGGCTATGATGTACCTCATGTGATTAGGAAATGCTACATAACATCATTAGAACTTAAGAAAAATGTTTTATTTCCCGCCTGAGTCTTTTCTACAGGTGTACTCTTTACCCCTGATTCCTGAAGTGAGATTTCAAAAAGACTACTTTTCTGAGTATCCTGAACAAATTCGCGTTGGCAGCGAACGCACTGCTGTATCTTACACTCGTAAGCCTGGGTACTATGCAATACATTACAATCAACCCAAGATCGTGGCACTAGGAGCAGCCTTACAACTTAACGATGGTAAAATAGCAGTTTTTCCAGGCGAACCCAATCAATCAGAACAGGGGGCACTCAGTCCAGTTTACACACTACAACCAAATGGTTCCCTAGCAGTACCAACAGGGCTTGTTTTCATCCGCTTTGCTGAAGGCGTTGATGTAGAGTCGCAGCGCGAGGTAATTAATCGAGCGGGTTACGAAGTAGCGCAAAAGCTTCTCTATGCACCTCACACCGCTTGGTTGCGTGCCCAATCAGGTAATATTGCTGATGCGATCGCCGGGATTGCTCAGTTAGAAGCGATACCTAAAGTTGAGAATATCGAACTTCAAATGCTTATGGAAAGAGGTTTGAGGCTAGGGCGTTGATTTTGTTAGCATTTCGTAGAGACCGTCTTGATTCTGACCGGAGAAGACAGGAAACGTCTCCGGCTTTGCTCCTGAATTCTTCTTCAATTTGGAATTTTGAATTGTTAACCTTTTGCACTCCCCAGTACTCAAAGGCGATCGCATTGGTCACAATTGCGAGAAACTGAAAGCAGATTAATTAGGAAAGGAGAATCTAATGAGCTGGACTAAAGTTCTTGCAGTCGAAGCACTTTCCGCAGGTACGCGACAAGTGGTGAAAGTTGGCAACCGGAAAATTCTGGTTTTGAACCACGAAAATCAGCTTTATGCTGTAGATAACAACTGTCCCCACTTAAAATTACCGTTGAAAAGTGGGAAAATCACTGAAGATGGAGCAATAGTTTGTACGTTCCATCGTAGTGCTTTTGACCTGCGGACTGGTGAGGTACAAGACTGGTGTTCCTGGCCACCTGGTGTAGGTAAGGTACTCTCGATGGTTTCGCCACAAAAAGCATTGCCAGTATTTCCTATTCGTGTAGAAGAAGGTAGTATTTGGGTTGATGTTCAAGAGGAATAGCGCCCTGTCCCTGAATTTCTTGCAATATTAGGACTTACGCAAAAACCCTCTCAAACTCTCATTCCTCCGTGACCTCTGTGGTTCTAACCCCCTTAAAAATGGGGGTTTAGGGGGATCTATTATCTATAATCTTGCTTTTGAATACTTCCCAAACGAGCAGCATCACGAATATTGTAGTCGGGTCGAGTAAAGCGATTTAGCTGCATCTCAAAAAAATCTCGATTGGCTTGTAAATGCTTGGGATTTGGGTCATCTAATGGATATAAAAGTGCAGTTCTTAAGGCTTGAATTACCGCAGAAGTTACACAGTACATTGACCGTTGAAAACTAACTCCCAACTGAATCAACATATCTTCTTCACCCCGGCAATGTTGGCTGTAGTAATCAACAAGATATGGGGGCAAAAAATGCAACATATCTTGCATTAATAATGTGGGGGGAATGCCAGCAGTACCCACTGGAAATACATCAGCGTAAAGAATACCATAGTGAAAGTCTTTCTGGTCTGCCGGTACTTGACGCGCTTGAGCATTATAAGATTTTGTGCCTCGGAAGGGTGCGGTGCGGTAGAAAACAGCTTCTACATAAGGTAATGCTGCTTCATATAGCCACATGAAACCCTTGGATTTGGGCACAATTTCGTAGCATTCGCCACGAATATAAACGTGATGGTAAATGGGACGACCTGCGATCGCAAATATACCATTAACTAAAAAACTCATCGCCTCTGGGACGCTGCTAATGCTACCTTCGTCATAGCGATCGGACATTTCAAAGAACACTGGAGCCATGATTTCCCAGAATAAGCCCAAGTTAGCATAGTATGACATCTGGCGGCACTGTTCCAAAAACATATCGGGGAACAGCTTGTAAAGTCCCAGCATTACGGGGTTCCCTTGGAAGTAAGCTTTAATTGCCCTGTCAGCGTTGGCTTTGTATTCTTCGGAATCTAGGTAAGGGTCAAATTGTCCACCCATCCCTCTGTGCCACAACATCGCCCGCATACAAGCTTCAGCAAATTCCATGTTAATGCGATCGTGGAACAAGTGGTGCAACAACTTCGGCATTTTGAAAGTTTCACCCTTCTCAATAAATGCCAAAAGTTCTGGATGTGCAGTAGCTTCACCGCGCCAAATTCGTAAATCGGCATCATCGCCAGCATAATGATTATGCAGTTCTAAATACTCTTTCGGCAAGAAGTATTTAAAGAAGGGAAGCGGGTTTAAAAATTCGCGTTCGGCAATATAAAGTAGGTCACGCCAGTAAAAATCCATCGGTACAGCATAAGCTTTATATAAACCGATGATTTGCATCAAATTTTCTGGAGTATCCGGTAACATTGCACCGCCTGCTTCTAAGCGATGAATTACTTCCGCAAATTCGTGATTAGAAGGAGGTAATTGAATTGCTGTTTTAATTGCTGTCATGGTAATCGTAAATTGGTAGAGACGCGATTTATCGCGTCTGGGGGATAGGTTTTGAGACGCGATAAATCGCCGTCTCTACAAGTGTTTTGATGTATTTCCTATTTCAGCGCGACTTCAGAGATTACGGTTTTTTCTAAGGAGGGAATTGCAGCAACCATTGTTGTAGTTGTAGATTCACTCCAACGCACTAACCAAGTAGGTTGTACTCCCAAAAAGATGATAAAAGCTGCCAAAATTAAAGCTGGTATTTTCTCAGACCAAAGAACTTTAGGATAGTAGGCGAAGTTATCGAGTCTACCAAAACAAGTGCGGTTGAGGAGGATGACAAAATAAACTGCGGTTAATCCACTAGCTACTACACACAAAATTGTCGGAATGGGAAAGATAGAGAAACTACCTTGAAAGACGATAAATTCGGCGATGAATCCTGTTAAACCGGGAATACCTGCACTAGCCATCCCACTTAAAACTAGTAAAGCGCTAATTAGAGGTAAGCCGCGGATGGGACTCATCAAACCATTGAGTTTATCTAACTCGCGCGTTCCGACTTTGGCTTCTACAACTCCCACCAAGTGAAAGAGAATTGCCAGGATAATACCGTGGCTAAACATTTGGGCGACTGCACCCACAAGTGCTAAGGGAGTACTAGCAGCAGCAGCTAGCAAGATATAACCCATGTGACCGACGGAACTGTATGCTACCATGCGCTTGATATCTTTTTGAGCGATCGCAATTAATGCCCCATAGATGGCGTTGACTGCTCCCCAAATTGCCAAAGTCGGTGCAATAATACTCCAAGCATGGGGAAACATACCCAACCCAAATCGCAGCAATCCATAAGTTCCCAGCTTTGCTAACACACCACCAAGAAGAATAGCAATTGGTGCTGAAGCCTCAACGTAAGCATCGGGTAGCCAAGTATGGAAGGGAACTAAGGGAATTTTGATCCCAAAACCTAATACTATCCCTGCTAGTAAAAGGATTTGTTTTGCTGTTGACAAGTTTTCTGTAGAGACAGCATCAAAAGCAAAATTGGTAGAACCACTCAACCACACCATACCCAAGAATGTCGCCAGAATTAACGCTCCTGAAACAGCAGTATAAATCAGGAATTTAATTCCAGCATAACCCCGTTTTTCCCCTCCCCAAATGGAAATTAGTAAGTAAAAGGGGATTAGTTCTAGTTCGTAGAATAGGAAGAATAGCAGCAAATTCTCTGCTAGAAAAGCACCTGCGACTCCTCCACTAACTAATAAAATCATCGAGTAGAATAACCGGGGGCGTTCAGTTTCTTTACTACTGCTGTAAATAGAAATCCAAGTGAGCAGGCTATTTAACACCAACATCAATATAGAAAGCCCATCAACACCTAATTGATAGCTCAAGCCAAGGGTTTCATTCCAGGGTAAATACTCTTTAAATTGCATCCCTGGATTGCTGATGTCAAATTTTAGCAGGATAAAAAGGTTCCATAAAAGAACTATCCCAGAAAAAACTAATGCTGTTAAACGAATGCTATGTTTAGGGATACTTGCAGGTAATATTGCTATGAAGATAGCAGCGATAATTGGAAGCCAAATCAATACACTTAACATTATATTTGTCCTTTGTCGTTTGTCCTTTGCAAATAACCAATGACCAATGACCAATAACCAATGACCAATAACCAATGACCAATGACCAATGACCAATGACCAATGACCAATGACCAATGACCAATGACCAAT
>JAHCSU010000600.1 GCA_023522315.1 Nostoc sp. CCCryo 231-06 | reverse complement strand
TGAATATCGGGGATGTTGTAGCGCCGTGCAACTTTGTTCAAAATACAGTTGGGAACATCGAAGTAAGTGATGCGGTTAGCTGTCTTGGGGGGTGATTCGTATTTAACTGGCTTACCTGTCTGCCAGTCAATGCGCGGGAAGTTGGGCTTAATCCGCCCCCACTCCATTGGCTGCCAATTATTCAACGGGTCAAGTGATTGAATCCATATCCCTCCCCGTAAGAGATGATCGTACTTTTTGATGTACGCATCCGTGACTCTACCTGCATTTTTCCGAGGAATTTTATCGGAGATGAACAGGTAGTCGTAAATTGATTCTCCCTCGATGTGGAAGAAGCTACTCTCAATTAACGCCGGATGAATGGCGCTACCAGCTAGCAATTCATGGTATTCAGCAGCCATGAGATTGTTCGGGTATTCAATTTTCGCTGCGTTCATCGGTTCTCCCCTTGGAATTCCTTGGAGAGAACTCTTTCAAGCTGCGAAACTCTTGCTCTAGCCTGGATATTCCGAAAATTCCCCTTCGTCACAGCATAAAGTTGCCGTGCGAAAGTTGCACTCGACCCCATGCGCTCTACTACTGCGCTTTTAGGGCGTTCTCTGTTTGTCATGATTTTCCCCTGATTACTTGGTTGACAAGCTCAGAGGGGGTTGCATCAGTTATCAGTTATCAGTTATCAAATGTTGACTGATAACTGGTAATTGGTAACTGGTAACTGTTATTCGCGCTACTGCTTTTTGCTACAAAATTCGGGATATTTCCTTAATAAAACTTAACTTTACACAAAAAACATGAATTTTGACAGGCAAAAGCGCCACACAAAACTAGGCGTTTCGTGCGACTTCTCGTATAATACGAGAAGCAGCGCAGATTCAATCTCGTCTGACCAGTCAGTGGAATTCAGTCGTCAAACTTTAAAGACCACTGCTTTGGTTTTTGTGAGATAACCCCGCTCTGGAGTTATTTAGTTTTTTGCTCCTTGGACAAAGCGTTACTCCTTAGTACGTTTTGTCCTTTAAATTTTGTCCTGCTGTATATTTACCTCCATTTTTTGTTCCCTCTGATCTTACAATGCCTTCTGTGTTTAACGCTGTTTTGATTTTTGCTTTTGACCTCCACGTTTGTTAAAGATTTTTTTAGGGGTAATCGAGGGTTGGTAGCACCTCTGTGTAGGGTAGATTACCCTGCAATATCTATGAAAAGCTTTTGCTTAAGATGCGTTCGCTAAATCTGGCAAAGCATTGGATACACGCACCAATCCTTGTGGATCGGTTAAGATATACTTTTTAATTACTGGCTGGAGAGTAAAACTAATTTCTTTAGTAACTGGATTTTTACTGCTTTCAATCAAAGATTGTTTTTCAAGATTTTCTAGTGCTTTAATCAACTCTAAAGTTGATACAGACGTTTTCTGTCTTTGTTTGATATCATTTAGTAACTTAGCAAAGCTAATAAATTCTGTAGTTGAAACTATCTCCTCTGCTGTGTAAATCAGAATTTTTCTCTCAATTTCTGTCAATACGTGACCAAAAACATGATTAAGCATTGCTTCAAACTTACTACTGACAAGAGTTGTTGGGTTTTGAAAAAATACTTGTGTACTGCCAGAAAAAAAGTGATTAATTCTCTCAATTACTGCCTCTAGCTCTGAAGGGTTCCCACGATAAGTTTGAATTAATTGATGGCACTTTTCTGTGTCAGTCAATCCTTTTTCAGACAAAAACTGCATTGCCGCATCTTCATCTAAACCTTCAATTCTAAAAAATCGAAGAGATCGCTTCGCTACTATCAGATCATTAAGCTCATCAAGCAGAATTCGATTAGTCAAGAGCAAACAGCTTTGATGCTGTTCTTCTACTAAACGGCGAAAAAATAGTTTGTAATCTAGCCGTTGCTCTAGATTTTTTGTCTGAAATAACGCTTCAGATTCATCTAACACAACCAAGCAACGGCGCGATTGCATCTGCTTCAGAAGCATTGTAATCATTGCTTGAGTATACTTAGGTGAGCTTGAGGGGATTTCTAAAGGCTCAATTATATCTAACAGTTCGGTTACTAAATCCTGAAGTAGTGGTGCATGAGCAACTGATTTCCAAATCAAATAATCAAATCTAGGTTGAGATTCTGCACTAATTTCCGCTAGAAGTTTTGCCGCTAATGTAGTTTTACCGATTCCTGCTACTCCTACCAAGGATATACATCGCTGTTTAGCTACTAACTCTTTTAAAAGAGTTAGCTCCTTTACTCGTCCGTAAAAACTAGACACATCAGGGAGTTGCCCTCCAAAAACTTGTATTAAGTCGTTAGCAGGGAAGTGATGCTCCTCTTTTGACGCAGATTGAGCATAATATTCTTCAGTAACTTCTTCCAAAAAATCACGCAGATTCTTTTTGCCAATCCGTTCGCCATTTCCAATCGTTCCAGAAAGCATATCCCACAATCGACGGGCTATGCCACCTTTCAAGTAGTTAGGACTGTAAGATGAGTTACTTGCTATTTCTTCATAATCATCGTCATCCCACGCTCCCTTCATAACAAGAATTTCAGCCTCGGATAGATATCTACCTTTTTTGGCAAATACTAGCTTGTTTACTACAGCTAGGGCTAGTTCAAAAGTAACTTTTACCGTAAAAAGTACTTTTGGTGACTCCTGTCCTGTTTGGTTAAGGGAGGAGTGAGTAGGAGCCTCGAATTGCGACTCAGTACTAAAAACTGTAACCGTGTTAATCATTTTTACACAGTAAATGCCCAAAACGGGTATTTTTATAGATTAAGCTTAGTTTTAAGAGCAGATTGCATTGTATCAATCATATTTGATTTTTCATTTTATAGTTGATTTTTTTTAAAAAAGTACCATAGAAATTTCTAATATCGATTACTTACAATAAGAATTAGTTTCGTAAACGTAGACACATCTTGGATGGGGTACGGCAAGAGAAAACAGGAAGATTAGCACTTAGACTTAAGGCTATTTACTGAAGTTGGCTACTGAATTTTCAGCTAAGTGGGGAGTCTTCTAGTAATTATAATTGAATGTAGTATTTATTACTGCATATTCTAAGTAATGCAGAAATTGGATGGTAGTTACATTGATGTTTAAAATGAGGCTGCCTAAAATTCTCAATTTAGATGTTGTTTCATTGCGACAGAAGGGGTAGTTTAAGGAAATTACTATGCATTCGTTATACATAATAATAAAATATACATACTAAAATATGGGTTACTGTATCAACCCTCTTTGCAAACAACGTCAAAATCCCGATGACGTTAATCACTGCCTCTTTTGTGGGACTTCATTGCTAATTAACGACCGCATTTGTCTAGTTAAGCCATTAAGAGAGCTTACCGAAAACCCCTTTAGTTATATGGAAGTTTTTGAAGTGGACGATGCCGGCACTCAATGGAATCCTGGGCATAAGCGGCGAGTCATGAAAGTTTTAAAATGGAACACACCTAAGTTAGTTGATCTCATTGAGCGGGAATCTCTCATCTTACGGCTTATTGAACACCCATGTATTCCTAAAAGTACTATAGATGACTTTTTCACTTTTATTCCGAACAATAGCTCTCTAACATTGCATTGTTTAATCATGGATAAATTTGAAGGAGAAAACTTAGAACAATGGTTAGAGTCTAATGGGCGAATTTCACAATCCGTAGCATTACAATGGCTTCGACAGTTAGTTGAAATCCTTGATGAAGTACACCGTACAGAAATTTTCCATAGAGATATTAAACCTTCTAATATAATTCTTAAGTCAAGTGGACAACTTGCATTAATTGATTTTGGTGTAGCACGGCGAGTGACTGATACCTACTTAGCAAAAGTCAGTGGAAGTGGGGGATCTAGCACAGGTAGGGGAGGACGATACGAAATTACATCTGTCAGTACGCCTCGTTACTCTCCATTGGAGCAAGTAAATGGTCAAGCAGTACCTCAATCAGACTTCTATGCTCTGGGCCGGACTTTTGTGCAATTAGTTACTGGCATTCAATTGATGGATCTTCCAACAGATAAAAAGACAGGGAATCTAATTTGGAGAGACCAAATACCTGAGATTGATAAGCCTTTTGCAGATTTTCTTGATGATTTGATGGCTCCCATGCCGGGGCAACGTCCACAAACTACTAGAGTAATTTTGCAACGGCTAGAAAAACTACCTCAGCAAATTAAAAATTATAAATTAGCTAATTCTAAAGTTTTTCAATATAGCAAATATACATTGATGGTTTTGGGATTTGTTGGGGGTGTCTTTTTATCTATACCTTTAGGAGCTAGCTATCTAATAACTCAAGGGCAAAAGTTAGAAGCAGCAAATAATTATCGGGGGGCACAAGATTTTTTTTACTGGGCTATAAAAATTCGTTCTCAGAGTAATCGGACTATATCAAGTTTTTACTTTGATAAAGCTGTCCGTAGCACCAAAGACCTTGAGTTAGCTAAAAAATATTATGAATTAGCAATTAAATACAATAACCGGGATGCAGATGCTTATAGTAATTTAGCTTTTGTTTGCCAGCAATTAAACCAAGATGACTGTGCCATTAAGAATTATGAGAATTCCTTTAAATTAAAACCTGATAATTGGGAATCGCGTTTTGGGCTAGGACTTTTTTATGATGATAGACAGATGTATGATTTGGCAGAAAAGCAGTATAAGTTAGCCCTTAAAATGAGTAGAGAAGCAATTCCAGCCATTAATAATTTATCAAGATTGAAAATTATAGATGGCAAATATAATGTAGCAATTGCTTTAGCTCAATCTGGCTTGAAACAAACTGAAAATATTAAATTCAAATCTACTTTATACAAAAACTTAGGTTGGGCGAAATTAGAGTTAAAGCGTTATGCCGAGGCGAAGGCTGATTTGGAAAAATCAACAAAACTGGATGCTAGGACAGATGCTTACTGTTTATTAGCGCAAGCGCAAGAAGCATTAGGTGAAATTAATGATGCCAGGTTGACTTGGGAGATATGTTTGATTGCCGAGTCTAATCAGTTAGAAGTTCAGCAGTGGAGATTACAAATATTAAAGCGTTTATTGGGAGAGTTTGTCCCGCCATCTTCGCCCTAAGCCTTTTGAAAATTTCCTGTTTCCTGTATGCTACTAATTACCAAAGAGCTATACAAAAATCTTGATGCAAAATTTACACAATTCGACAAGTGCAATAGTCAAAAAAATATTCACAGTTCAAATTGTAGCACTCGCATCAATATTAACACTAGTTGTCTCAAGTTCTAGTAGTGCATGGGAGCAATCTCAACTAATAGCCTTGCGTCAGTGCAAGAATGTTGATGGAAAGGTGATGAGTCGAGGCGATCGCTACTTGCAACTAGGTAGTCCGCTCTGTCCGGGAGATCAGATTCATCCAGAGAATGGAGCTACAGTTACGGTTGTTTGCTATTTAAATCGAAAAATTTTATACATTAATCAAAATAATTTTTCTGATCCTGCAAATAAATGTGCGCGACCACAAGTCACTGAGGCAGAGAAATATCGATGTACGAATCTGAAACCACAGAACTGTCCCACTACGCTTAAAGGGCCAGATGATGAGAACTCTGTACCAAGACCAAGATTAATTAGTCCTTATATTAGTGGCGGGAGAATTTTGACTACCCGACCATCAATTTCTTGGCGTGTAGTCCCAGGAGCTACTAGTTACACAGTAGAGATGGAGGGTAATAATGTTAAATGGCAGATACAAGTAAATAATACAGTACTGCCATATCCATCAGGGCAACCTGAATTGAGATTTGGACGGATGTATAGAATTACTGTGTTTGCATACCAAGGGAACTCAATCATAAGTCACGCTCCTTTAGTATTTGGAATACTACCAGAAAAAGAGCAACAGGAGATTGCATTACTGGTAAAACAAGTTAACGAATTAAAAGTACCTTCTGATGAAGCTGCTGTTGGGGTTTTAGATACTATATACATGTCAAAAAATCTGGTAAATGAATCGATAGAAACATTAAAGGCAAGAGTGGCAGCAGGAAGTAAAAACCCTGAAATTTATCGAGTACTCGCAGATCGCTACTTAGAAGCAGGACTGCCTAATGAGGCTCTTAGTGAATACACAACAGCAAAGAAGTTAGCTAAAAGTAATAAGAACTTAAAGGAATTATCTAAAGTGCAAGAAGGTTTAAAGCTGTGGGAATTTATAACCAACTACCAACGAGCAAGAACGGGGCCCAGTAGTAAGGGACTTCCAGAAAATAAACTATTCCATTAACAATAATGATAATCATTTTAAAG
>JAHCSU010000599.1 GCA_023522315.1 Nostoc sp. CCCryo 231-06 | reverse complement strand
CTGGATGCAATTGCAGTAGAAAACTTAAACATCTCAGGGATGTTACGACGATGCAGTGTTTTCTGATGGTAGCTTCAAGGTGTCTGAAGGAACTTTGGCCTTTGCTCCTGGTAGTTCAGGTTGGTCAAGAGGCGATTCAGGAGAACCATTGCGCTTTTTAGAATTGTTTCTGCGAGGAGGGAGTGCTTGGGAGCGCTTTGGCCGTCCCCGTGTGAATCAGCAAGTAACTCGAATTGCCTAATTTTGGATATAGCAGTTCCCACAAAGTTGACACTCTCCTGCCTAAAGGCGAGGAGATTCTTAAGACTTCACAATCTTAATATCCTGATTGTTCAGGTTCCCAAACTCAACACGTTTGCACAGAAGTGCGTGTTGATATTGTTTTGGGCGTTTAGCTGGAAATCCCAGCAAGTTTCGCGGAGTCCCCACGTACTATCTCGAAAGCTCTATCCCTAATAGTCTTTGCAGCCCCGATATCAGCGTGTTCGTGATATCCGCATTGCGTACAGATGAATTTTTCACCATCACGGTTAGATTTATCTATGTGCCCACAACTTCTGCATTCTTGGCTTGAGTGTTTTGGATTGACTTTAATTACGACTTTTCCTTGCTTTACAGCCAGATACTCAATCTTTAAAATCAAATCACTCCAACCAGCATCAGAGATAGAACGATTTAAACCTTTCTTTCTCGATTGCCCATTCTTTAAAAATCTACCTGTTTTCTCATCTACTTTTACCTTGCATCGTCGTAACATCCCTGAGATGTTTAAGTTTTCTACTGCAATTGCATCCAG
>JAHCSU010000060.1 GCA_023522315.1 Nostoc sp. CCCryo 231-06 | reverse complement strand
GAATACTCTACCCATAAAGGGAATTAAGTAAGGCGAAAATTTTTAATGCTAGTTTCGCCCACCCAACAGCTTGCTCAGTGCATCGCTAGGGGCGAAACCGCGTAGCGGGATGTTCGCCGTAGCGTCTCGTAGAGAAGTACAGTTTGAAACCAATATTCAGACGCTCTCTACGAAACGCTGGGCGAAGGCGGAACCCAAGCGTACAAAATTCATGCTGAATTCTAACCGGAGGTAGGGTGGTGACTTTGATGAAATTTGGTGATTTTCGGTTCATGCTATTTTTTTGAGAGTAAAAAATATCTTTTTTGTCATTGCTTCGCTCCGCTCGCAATGACTACACAAACTTTGCATGAATTTTTACCCCCTAAAAAGGCACAAAGTCAACAGCCTAGACCGGAGGTGGAGTGTCTCCGGCTCCGCTCCTGAATTCTTCTTATAAAACAAAATCCACCTAAACATTAAACTGTTTGGTGGACTTGTTAGTTATTCTTAGTGGATCCGAGCAGAGTCGAACTGCTGTCCAAATTGGGTATTAACCCCCCGCTCATTCACAGGTTTAGCCTTTCTGACCCTCAAGGCGGGAATCGTTCATTATCCCGAACGTAGGATGCTCTGATTTAATCTTAGCTAGCAAGCCAACCAGAGAACGCTTACTAGAGCATCCGTTGGGGTTTGGTCTTCAGTCCTTAACGGAGTCAAACTAAAGACGCTCGAACCTGTAAGAGGTTTTTAGGCAGCTGCTACTAGAGCAGGCTTACGAGCAAAGCTAACGATGTTATTCGCATTTACTTTTTGTTTGAGCCTTTGATTTGCGAGAGGAGACTCACTCTCGACCTGAATCACAGAGCAGCGTTCGCCAACCTGTCGAAACCGTGACGGACCCATGCGCTTCATAATCTAATTATAATACGCAATTTTGGAAATGTGTTGCTGACAAAAATTTTTGGTTCATGCCAGTAATGCTGAGAAACACAGGGTATCTTTATAAAAGTCCCAAATACTAAAAATAGCCAATTGCTAATCTTAAAATAATTAGCAATTGACTATATATTACAAGGCACTACAAATAAATAATTAGCTATACCCTAAGTTAGTGCTTCAGCACCACCAACAACCTCTAGGAGTTCCTGGGTAATTGCAGCTTGTCGGGCTTTGTTGTAAGACAGCGTGAGGGTGTTAATCAATTCACCAGCATTTTCACTAGCATTACTCATGGCTGTCATCCGGGCTGCTAGTTCACTAGCCGCCGATTCTTGCAGCGCTCGCAATAGCTGGTTACTCAGATACAGGGGCAACAAAGAATCGAGAATCTGCACTGGATCTTGCTCGAAAATCATGTCAGGAGCCAACGGGCGGACTTGGCTAGCAACTTTCTCCCGTTCGACTTCAAATTTACCGCCACGGGTTGTCAAGCGGAAGATTTCATCATCGGCTGCTTCTAGTCCTTGCGGATCGAGGGGCAGTAAGGTTTGTATCACAGGACGGGAGCTAACCAATGAAAGGAATCTGGTGTAGATTAATTCGATGCGGTCTACTTCTTCGGAAAGGAACAAGGAAAGTAGTTGGTCGGCAATCTGATTGGCTTCTGCTGCGGTGGGAATTTGCTCTAAGCCGCTATAAGTAGCATCAATTGGCTGATCGCGACGTTGAAAGTACTGCGTAGATTTGCGTCCGACTAACACAAATTGATAGTTTAAACCTTCTGCTTTGATTTCTTTGGCGCGGTTTTCTGCACGACGGATAACGTTATTATTGTAGCCGCCGCATAGACCGCGATCGCCTGAAATTACCAACAGCCCGACTGACTTAACTTCTCTTTTTCTCAGCAGTGGCAGGTTTGCTTCTTCAAACCGCAGGCGACTTTGTAAACCATACAATACTTGTGCCAAGCGATCGGCAAAGGGGCGAGTCGCTAGCACTTGTTCTTGCGCCCGGCGCACTCTAGCTGCCGCTACGAGACGCATGGCTTCTGTGATTTTTTTGGTGTTTTTGACCGACTGAATGCGATCGCGTATTGCTTTTAGATTGGCCATATTCTTGAGTTAGGAGTTAGGAGTTAGGAGTTAGGAGTTAAGAGTTAGGAGTGTTTCATTAACTTTTAACTCTTAACTCTTCGCTCCTACCTTTAATTACGCTGCTGCTTTGAAGGTCTTCTTGTATTCGGTAAGTGCTTCCTTCAAGGCAGCTTCTTCTGCATCACCTAGTGCTTTGGAGGCTTGTACTCCTTGGGCATATTTACCACCCTTTAAGGACTCCCGCAGACCTTGGGTAAAGGTAGTGACTTTATCTACAGGTACATCATCTAAGTAACCATTAATACCTGCATACAAAATTGCCACTTGTTCATATACTGAAAGTGGCGAATTTTGTGGCTGCTTGAGAAGTTCGCGTAACCGTTGACCACGTGCCAACTGGTCTTGAGTGGCTTTATCTAAGTCAGAAGCAAATTGTGCGAAGGCTTGCAAGTCGTCAAATTGGGCTAGTTCCAATTTAATCTTACCGGCAACCTTTTTCATTGCCTTGGTTTGCGCCGCAGAACCCACGCGGGATACTGAAATACCAGGGTTTACAGCCGGACGGATACCAGCGTTAAACAAGTCAGAAGATAGGAATATCTGACCATCGGTAATGGAAATTACGTTGGTGGGGATGTATGCTGAAACGTCACCAGCTTGGGTTTCGATGATTGGTAGGGCGGTCATGCTGCCTTTACCTAATTCATCACTCAGCTTTGCTGCTCTTTCTAGCAAACGAGAGTGAATGTAGAATACATCTCCGGGGTAAGCTTCGCGTCCGGGTGGGCGACGTAGCAAGAGGGACATTTGGCGATAAGCTTGGGCTTGCTTGGAAAGATCGTCGTAAATTACCAGGGTAGCTTTGCCTTTGTACATAAAGTACTCAGCAATACTTGCGCCTGTGTAAGGAGCTAGGTATTGCAGGGTTGCTGGTTCACTGGCACTAGCAAAGACAACGACGGTGTAATCCATCGCGCCTTTTTCTTGCAATGTCTGCACCACGTTAGCAACTGTGGAAGCCTTTTGACCGATCGCAACGTAGACACAAACTACATCTTCTTCTTTTTGGTTGATGATGGTGTCGATCGCGATCGCAGTTTTACCGGTTTGGCGATCGCCGATAATCAATTCCCGTTGACCACGACCGATAGGAATCATTGAGTCAATAGCTGTAATCCCAGTTTGCATGGGTTCGTGTACAGATCGACGAGCAATGATACCGGGTGCTGGAGATTCAATCAAACGGCTTTCGGAGGACTTTATCTCTCCCTTACCATCGATGGGAAGACCCAAAGCGTTTACAACTCGTCCAATTAAGGCTTCTCCTACGGGTACTTGGGCAATTTTGCCAGTAGCGGTTACAGAACTACCTTCTTGAATTTCCAGCCCTTCACCCATAAGCACCGCGCCCACGTTGTCTTCTTCTAAGTTCTGGGCGATGCCAATTGTGCCATCTTCAAATTCTAAAAGTTCCCCAGACATAGCCTTTTCCAGACCATAGATCCGGGCAATACCGTCACCTACTTGGAGGACGGTACCAACGTTAGCAACTTTGACCTCTTGATCGTATTGCTCGATTTGTTGTTGGATAATGCTGCTAATTTCGTCAGGTCTAATTGATATGCTCATGTGTCTATCTTTTTTGCTTTCGAGACTGAAAAATTCAATAGTTAGGAGTTAAGAGTTAGGAGTGATGAGTTAAAAAAGCAAAGCTTAAAAGTTAAAAGTCAAAATAAATTACTATTTACTTAACTCCTAACTCCTGTACAGACGCGATTAATCGCGTCTCCTAACTCCTGTACAGACGCGATTAATCGCGTCTCCTAACTCTTGTACAGACGCGATTAATCGCGTCTCCTAACTTTCTAGCTATTAGTTAAGCGCAATGAAAGGCGACGCAACTGACCCCGGATACTGGCATCAATTACTTGCGAACCTACTTTAATGATCACACCACCAATTAACTCACTGTCTACCTTGGTTTCTAGTTCTACCTGGCGAGCATTACTGATGGCAATGACCTTTTGGATGATTGCCTGCTGTTGAGCTTCTGTGAGGGGTACGGCTGAAACTACTTCCGCTAATACGGTTTGATTCAGCTGCCGCAACAGCGCCAGATATTGTTGAAAAATCGATTCCAAGAATGCAATGCGACGTTTGTCTACTAATATCAACAAAAAGTTGCGTAAGTAGGGGTTAGAGCCTTCACCGAGTATTTGTTTGATGAGAGCTTTTTTGTTCTCAGCCTGAATAAACGGGTTGCTGAAGAAGTTGTGTAGCTGTTTGTCTGCCCTGAGCAGTCCCAGGAAAGTACGCGCATCTTCCCCGAACTCTTCTGTCAAATTTTTCGATTGCGCTATTGACAAAAGTGCTTGTGCGTAAGGCTGGGCTACTTCGGTTGCCGCTACTTTGCTTGTCATAAATTGCCTCCGAGTTGTGCGATGCTGCGGTCAATTAAACTTTGTTGAGCATCGTCGGCAATCCCGCTTTTGAGTTGCGCCTCGACTTTTTGCAATGCTAGTGTAGCAACTCGTTGCCGTAGTTGAGCGATCGCTCGCTCTGTTTCGGTACTTAAATCTGCTGCTGCTGTTTGTTTCAAACGTTCTACGTCTTGCACTGCCTTCGCCAACAAGGCTTCTTTCGCCTTTTGGGCATTTTCTACGGCAGATTGGCGGATGCGTTCTGCCTCTGCCTGAGATTGCTTCAACTGCTCTTGCGCTTGGGAAAGGGCAGTTGAAGCCTCTTTTAAGCGCCCTTCTGCTTCCTGAATTGCGGTGGCAATATTAGCTTGTCGCTCGTTCAGGATCTTGCTTAAAACTTTACGTCCGAAGTAGAATAGTATGCCAACCAGAATCACTAGATTGACGAGGTTGGTTTCAAAAATGTCTAAGTTTAGACCAAAACCGCCTTCTGCTGCGCCTTCTGCAAATTCAGAGTGAACAGCGTTTGCTTCTGCGGCAAGTAATAAGAATGTCCCCATGATACTCATCTACAAGTGCGCTGCTCGCTTGCTAATACGTTGTATTTTCCCTAAGGGAAATTTAAAGTATCTTTCCCAGTAGGGAAAAAAGTGCCTTTTTTTGACACTTAATTAAGCGCTCTGGGACTAGTGCCCAGTTGCGCGTATACTTTCAAGAGAACCAGTCTTGTTAGTTTATCTAACTGGAGTTGGTTCCAATAGTTTTTCTAGAATCTGCCTGCTTAGAGCATCAACTCGTTGCTCTAAGGTCTGCATAGCTTCCTGCTTTTGTTGCTCTATTTCAACAGCAGCTTGTTCTCGTTGAGACTGAGCTTCCTGTTGCGCCTCAGCGATTTTTTGGGCAGTAATTTTCTTAGCTTCAACCTGAGCTGCTTCTACAGTAGCTTGCGATTGTCTGCGAGCGTCTGTGAGCTGCTGCTCATATTCAGTGGCTAAACGTTCAGCTTTCGCCAAGCGTTCCCGGGCCTCAAGGGTATTAGTTCGGATATAATTATCGCGATCGTCTAGTACCTTGGTCAGTGGCTTATAAAAAATTACATTCAACAAAGCTGCCAATAGCAGGAATTGCAATGCCATGAAGGGCAAGGTAGCATCGAAATCAAACATTTCTCTCCTCTTTGGCTGGAGTAGCAGTTTTCATGGCTAGCAACATCATCCAACCTTTGATATTTTAGAGACCCATAGCCAACAAAGGTCAACTACATCACAACAATTTAATGCCCAAAATATTTAGATTGCAGAGGCGTGATCGTTCACGTCTCCACACTCAGAAAAACTTTTAGGTCTTATGCTGCGAAGGGGTTAGCAAACAGCAGTACCAAGGCAATAACTAGACCATAAATAGTCAGAGATTCCATGAAAGCCAAGGTTAATAGCAGAGTACCGCGAATTTTTCCTTCTGCTTCTGGTTGACGGGCAATACCTTCTACTGCTTGTCCAGCAGCATTACCTTGACCAATACCAGGCCCAATTGAAGCTAGACCAATTGCTAAAGCAGCAGAAAGAACTGAAGCAGCCTGCACTAATGGATCCATTTTGATTTTCCTTGGTTTAATTACAGAACTAACAAATGTACATTAACAACTAGAAACGTGTTTTTCACGCTGCACCGAGTTCTTACCAATCGCTGTTGCGACGTTTTGAGCTTATACTGCTCGCTGGAACTGTGCTATCAACTGAGAAGTTTAATGCTCCTCATGCTCTTCTTCGCCATGTCCCTCTAGTGCCTCATGAATGTATGCCCCCGCTAGGGTAGCAAAAACCAGGGCTTGAATGGCACTGGTAAATAAACCCAAGGCCATTACAGGCAGAGGTACAAATAGAGGAACTAGCAGCACCAACACCGCCACTACCAATTCATCCGCCAAAATATTACCAAATAGACGGAAGCTTAGGGAGAGAGGTTTGGTGAAATCTTCGAGAATTGCGATCGGCAACAAAACAGGTGTTGGCTCTATGTATTTCTTAAAGTAGCCCAAACCCCGTTTGCTAAAACCTGCGTAAAAATACGCTAAAGAGGTCAGCAGTGCCAATGCAACAGTCGTATTGATGTCATTGGTGGGAGCCGCCAATTCACCCGCAGGTAGCTTGATGAGCTTCCAGGGAATTAGTGCGCCTGACCAGTTCGACACAAAAATAAACAGAAACAATGTGCCAATAAATGGCACCCAAGGGCGGTACTCTTTCTCACCAAGTTGGTTTTTTGCCAAATCCCGGATAAATTCTAGGGCGTATTCCATCAAATTTTGGATACCCTTGGGGATTCTTTGGATGTTGCGAGTAGCAGCTATTGAAGCCACTACTAAAATACTAATCACAAACCATGATGTGAGAAAAACTTGCCCATGAATTTTAAGATTGCCCAATTGCCAGTAGAAATGATGACCTACTTCTAATGCGGCGAGGGGAATAGAATTAAAGGCGTTTAAGACACTAAGCATTTGCATTCTTCAAGCATTTTCCCCAACTAGCGAGGATGGGAGTGTTGTCTTTGTGAGCCTGACTTGGTTAAGAATCAGAAATGAACGCAATTTGCACCGTATAGACGAGGAGTGTGACTTTGTAAGTTAGAAATCCCAAAAATATGGGCAGAACCTTTAGCTCATGCAATTGAGTTGACAAGACAATCAACCCAATAAATAGAGCAAAACGAGTCTTGCTCAGACTGGTTTTCTCACTACCAAGTTGCTCCACATCTTTAGCCAGCATTTTTAAGTAAAGCACACCTGTACACGCTCCAATTAAATAATTAAGAGCAATGTTTAAGGAATAAGAAATCCACACAGAGATAAAAATAACCCCCGTCAAGACAAGCGTGATTAACAATAACCTCTGGAAGAGTTCATAGAACTCTTGCATGGATTTACCTGATTCTGTGTCTTCAGAATCAGTTTTAGCATCTTGTTGCGTTGTCGGAGTGGGCGCAATTGATTCGTCTGACAAGCTCACGGGACTTAAAACCAGTACAGTTAAACATTATGACTGCACATTCAGTCAGATGAATCATATCACGATCCGGTAACAATACTTTAGGAAAAAACAATTAACTTCTTGGCAACGTTAGACAGTCAGTAAAATCGCGCTCCCAGAAGCGAGAGAGCGGCTGATTATGTAAGAGACTGTACGGCTGAATAATCAATAATCGCTGCCTGAAAATTCAAAATTTCTTCCAATTCTAGCTTTTTTGAGTCAATAATTCTTCTCCAAAGTAATTACATAGAATCTTAGTGTTTGAATTAATTGGGGGTCAATAAAATCAATTGGTGCTTGAGGAGTGTATGGGCGTACCGCAAATCATAAATCGGAGAGTAGCGGCTTGTCATTAAGCAGCGCACCACTGCTGAATTTCAAAAAACTCCAACTTTTGGGATGTAGAATACCCGTTTGTTAGGCACTTTCCTAATCTACATTAATTTGCCAAAAGTGGTGATGGGCGATCGCTCTTCACCACGAGTATAAATTGACAAATCTTAACTTAGTATCAACGTGAAGTGTAATTAAACAGGTGTCGATAAAATCAGCTGCTGCTGAAGAAGCGTTCTTACCCCATCCAATCCCAGTTGCACACCTGCTAAAATATCTGCCACTGTTGAATTAGCATCACATTTTTGCATAAATTCAAACTCTGGTACAGATAAATTAACAATCTGGTAATCGTAATTAAAGAAACATTGGCTGGGAAATCCTTCAATACAAGGATTAAGTTCGGGAATCGCTGCCAATAGCGCGTTATCGTCTGTCCAGTCGGCCTTAATCAAGGGAGGACGACCAAGGAAAAACTCGTAATGAGTTACTTCTGGGTCTAGCAATTCTATCAGGCGGTAAAGCTGGCGTTGGCTTTGCCCGCCGCAGGCATCGCTCAATTGTTTTGCCCGTTCTATCAACTCTGGTGCTTTACCTAAAAGTCTCTCCAAATCCCAGAAACTCGGATTTGAGAAACCAATAAACTCCAATCCCGAAGCATCTATTAATTCAAACAGCGTCTCAATGTTGTAGTCAATTTCCTGGGGATGAACGTACATATCAGCAAAGTTTTCATCTTTGTGGTTTTCTAATGACCAACGCTGTTTATCGTATTTGACAATTCGGTTATTTTCTGGTAAAGAAGCAAATATTTGCCGTCCGACTTTGACACCATCGCGGTAGTCGCCTTTTTTATCACCTTGAAGAAGTGCGATCGCTTTTTGCATGAGTTGAATTTCCCAGCGTCCCAACTCTCCATACACAAAAATGTGCATTAATCCGCCTGGGGCTAACTTCTTCACCAAAGCTTGAATACCGCGAATTGGATCGGATGTATGATGCAAAACGCCAACACAGTTAATTAAATCAAACTCACCCGGCAACTGTTCCACGTCAAACAAGCTGAGGTGATGAAATTCCACGCGGGTAGCGCCAGAACGCTGACAACGCTCTTTTGCTACAGCCAAAGCGCCAGTACTGAGGTCAATTCCCACAACAGAAGCTTGAGGATTAAGGTGGACTAAGTACTCCGTACTCACACCAGTACCGCAACCTGCATCTAAAATCCGAATATCTTGCCTTTGGGGTTTTTGACCTGTACAGAAATTATGAGCGGCTAGCCAATTCCAGCGCCAGTTATAGCCTGGAGGTGGTTCATCCAAAAGGGCTTCTGGCGGAAAAGGGTAGGTATTGTAGAGTTTGGCAACAGCAGCACTGACAGTTTGGGAGTCGGACATGATCAGGAATAACGCAGCATTTCTGAGTTTACCGGATAGTGGACGATTAGGGCAAAGATTACTATTGCTTATTTCCTGCTACTTATCCAACAGCAAAGTCAGTAAATTCGCGTTTATAAGGAGCGTGAAATCCTAATACAATATCTTCTTTCGATACCCCAGCAGCGATTAATTCGTTAGCGATGCCGATTTCTGTACCATCTCTTTGTATCCAAATTTTTTTGTCTTTGATATCAACATGAATTATGACTCCATAAATTCTCCGTTGTTCTTTCCAGCCAATATTTAATACTTGATAATGATGGCGTTCTGCGTCAAACAATAATTGAATTTCTGTGCCATTAGCTACGTCATTAGCAGAATGGTTACTTAAAAGCTCTTGAATAATTTGAGAGTAATTTATTCCTTCCATAAAACAATGTCCTGACTTAAGGAATTAAATATTAAAAGTTTAATTTGATATTCTTTTAAAGAATCTTGAATAAATTGACGTGAGAAAAAGTCTTGGTATGTATCTTGGCTAATAGCTAGATATAGAATGCGTCTGGTTCTTCTTTTTTTAATGCTAGCCGATAATTCAAGGTTTGACCTAAAGCGAGATGAAATTCAGTTACTTCAGATGCACCTACAAAGGATTTAATTTCTACAGCTATTTTTTGACCTTGTTTTTGTGCTGCTAATAGTCTTTCTGCTCCTAAATCCACAAAAAATTCAAGATCGCGCCTTACCTTCAATTATTGATACTGATTCCTTTCAGGTTCGGAATCCGGTAAATGGCAAGATTTATCGTTGTCCAGTTGGTTCACCAGATTATACACCACCGGAACTGATTGATAAAGATTTTTCTACTATCGATCAAACGGAAGTACACGATCGCTTCCGGTTAGCAGTCATTATCTATCAGTTGTTGTTTGGTGGTCAAACTCTTTTTGCAGGAAAGTGGATAGGCGCGGGGGTAATTCCAGAAACTAATGAACTTATCCGTCAGGGTTTATGGCTGTATGCACCAAACAGTTTGATTGAACCTGTAGATAGGACAATTCCGCTTGAGATTGTTCACCCAGAGGTTCAGCGATGTTTTCTCAGATGTTTTAATGATGGTTATAAAAATTCTAACTTGCGCCCAACTGCTGGGGATTGGGTAAAGGCGCTGAGACTTGCTGTTAATGAGTTAACTATCTGTGGAAAGTTAGACAGCCACTATTACAGCCGAACTTATGGTAAGTGTTATTGGTGCGATCGTTCTACAAAACTTAGTGTTGATATATTTCCTGGGTTTGTTATACCAAAACAACAATCTGCTTTTGCTGTATCAACATCACAACCTCAAGCTTTTACCAATGTTCCTCAACCAGCAACTTCTACAAATATATATTTTTCTTTTTGTCTATACATAATTTGGATGTTGTTGTGTGTGGTTTTTTGGTATTCTGGCTTTTTTGGTTGGTCTATATTAATTTGTATGGGGGGTATGGTAATTATTGTTTCTGTCGCTAGTGGTTGAGAAAATCAAAGAAAGTATTTATAATGAGTGTAATACCACAAGTTGAACTTAGTAAATTACCTCCAGAAGTTCAAACTACTATCAATCTTATTTCCATAGGCGGTGCTTACCCTCATAGCAAAGATGGCATTCTGTTCAAAAACCTTGAAGGATTACTGCCACCACAACCGCAAGGATATTACAGAGAGTACACAGTACCAACTCCCAAAGCAACAGATAGAGGTAGTCGCCGTCTGATTACTGGGCAAAATGCCGAACTTTATTATACTGCTGATCATTACAATAGCTTTCAAGAAGTCATCTACTAGTCGTGATAAGTAAGGAGGAATATATGAGTGAATTTCTAAATATTTCGTCAATAGATGTAAAACAAGGCATACGTGAAACAGTGGAACAAATAGCCGCAGAACCAGGAACTAAAGTTTTTTATCTTGATGGTAAAAAAATTAATAGCAAAGAAACATTTTTAAATAAAGCTGCTGAAGCAATGCAATTTCCTACATACTTTGGTGCTAACTGGGATGCTTTTGATGAATGTATCACCGATTTAACATGGTGTCCGGCTGAGAGATACGTGATATTGTATGACCATGCTGATATCTTTGCTCAAGCTGAACCAATACAGTACCAAATAGCATTGGATATTTTAAATTCTGCCAAAGAATACTGGGAAGCTAATAATATTACTCTGAATTTTTTAACTATAACCAAATAAGTCAATTTCGCCTTGAGACAAATTTAGATATAGTCCAATACGGTTCAGTTAAGCATTTCTTCCTTCTGATCCTTTGTGTCCTTGGCGTTTCCTTGAAAAAGTTGGCTTTGAGAATAGAGTTTTAGCCTTAACTGAATCGTATTGAGATATAGTCCAATCTTCTAAACGCAAATTAGGCACTTTCTCAAAATCTTTCCGATTGCGGGTTACTAAAATTCCATTTACTGACAGCGTAATTGCTGCAATGCGTAAATCTTGAGTACCAACGCGGATTTTTTGCTTAACTAATTCAGCGTAAACATTACAAGCTTTAGTATCAAATTCAAGTAATTTTATATTTTTGAAATATTCTATTTCATCCCATAATCCCTTGTATCCCCATATTAATTTATCATACTTAGAAAGTTGATTATTATATTTGTTGATAACATTCAGCCATCCTTTAACTTTCTCCTCGAATGTAATCACTGTTATGGCTAAATTTTCAGGATTCTGCTGTCTTATGCGTTGCGTGACTAGTGGATGAGTATTTTGAAATAGGGACAAATGATCTGTATCTAATATCCACATAATACTCACTTTGTCTCATTGTCTAAGTCAACTTGACTCCGTTCAGCTTCTATGTATTCCAGCACCTCAGCAAAAAGAGGGTTGTCTTTGTGCATTCCAGCAAATCTCATCCAAGGGTTTTCTACTTTGGGTGCTTCAATTTCTAAAGTTACAATCTTTGCTGTTTCTAACCGAGTTTGCAAACTTTGACTGACTTTTTCTATTGCTTCCGTTTCCGTATTTCCTAAACCTTGGCAGTCTGGTAAACCTAGCAATGTTGCTTTAACTGTGCCGTCTGGTTGGTTTTCAATTAAGACATCATAATTGAACTTGGGTACAGTATTTTTACTGTAATTACTTACAGTCATATTCATAATATTTTTAACCTTGAAGTTTTATATTGATTATAACTGCTGACCTCTAGAACAAGTTCGTAGTCAGAACTTTAGTCCTGAACTTTTAAACACTGTTCGCGCAGCGTTCCCGCAGGATAGTGCTTACTACAAACCTTTAATTATTTACACTGGCTTGGTTTATTTGTGGTTTGATTTTTATTATAGTCTTTTGCGATCGCTCCAATGATTTACAACCAATCAGAGTTTACTTTGCGGTGTGAGTGGGGGCCACAAGGAGTTGCTCAACTCGCTCCCATCAGTGATGTAGTTGTGATAGTTGACGTTCTCTCTTTTTCTACCTGCGTGGAAATTGCCACCAACAAAGGCGCAATCATTTTTCCCTACGCATATAAAGATGAGTCAGCCATAGATTATGCCAAGTCAGTGCAAGCAGAGTTGGCAAGTCATAGACAACGCTGGACTACAACAGGATATTCTCTCTCACCAAAATCGGTAGTTCAGATTCCTGCTGGAACCAGACTAGTTTTACCGTCACCTAATGGTTCTTTTCTGACTTTACATACAGAGAGTACACCAACTTTGGCTGGTTGCTTGCGAAATTGCCAAGCTGTGGCGCAGTTTGCTCAAAAGTATGGTGATAAAATCGCTGTGATTCCTGCTGGTGAAAGGTGGAAAGAAGATGGTAGCTTACGTCCTGCATTTGAAGATTTGATTGGTGCTGGGGCAATTCTCAGTTATTTAGATGGCAGTTTATCACCAGAAGCTGAAGTTGCTGTGACAACATTTCAAGCTTTCCAGCACGATTTAATAGGATACTTGAAAAAATGCAGTTCGGGTAAAGAGTTGATTGAAAAAGGTTTTGAGTCCGATGTTGAACTGTCCGCAGCTTACAACGTAAGTGATTGCGTGCCTTTCTTTACTGATAATGCGTATGTAAATTACACGCCACAGGCTTAATCAAACTCAAAAATTACGAATTACGTTAGCGCAGCGGTAGCGAGTCCGCGTTCGCTTTTAGCGTCTCGTAGAGAGCGTCATTACGAATTACGAATTAATTAAACGTCGCACTGATTGGTTTGGCAATACTTGGCATTATCTATAAACTCTTGCAACTTATTCAAGGAAATTATCTGCAATGCAGACCCACCTTGTACCTCAGCAGCGATGTAAGCAAACTTTTGCCCGCGATAATACTGGTCACGTCCAACTTTGGTGACATACCGAGACTTCTGGAAATCATTGGCAATATTAGAATTATAAATATTTTGTAACAGTTTCACTGAATTAGCATTTTTTGTGGTGAATTTGAGGCGTTTATCACTACTAACAGTTATGCCTTCTTTAGTTACTGTCCCATTTTGAGAAGTTACATCAGCATAAAAATATAAATTTCCCTTTGTACCATCGTAGCCGTGGGCTTCGCTGTTATATCTCAGAGTTGGTAGTTGAGGTCTGGTTTTTGCCCACTTAACAACGGTGCTAATGTTTTGCCCTGGAAGCGCATTTGCCGGAGTGACAGCCAAAATAACTGCGATCGCAGATAGAGTAACATTGAACAAATAGTTAAATTTAAAACTTATCTGCATAGTATTTCCCCTGTATATAAATAATTGGTATTTACAGATTCAACCGCCATAAATTAGGAATTTATTTCAGTGCGGTGTCAATTATGAGCATGAAGTCTTCAGTAGCAAAAACAACTTAACATCGACTAATGACTACTGTCCAGTAACTAAGTACAACATTTCATTAATTCGTAGCGGATTCTCTGTAAGCCTCTGCGCTTACCTTGGCGTTTAAATAAAAAAGAAATCGGTAGGCAGTTTCCATACTACTTAGTTACAAAACTTAGACTTGATCTCAGGCAAACCAGGGTATGCACTTTTAAGACTAGAGGCATTCAAGATATAAGGTTCTACACACTTCTTAATAAACCCGCCTTGAGAACGCAAAACGTTCTAATCTAAAAGCTAATTGGGTTAATTTACTGGCAGTTTTGCAGGCAGTACTCTCAAGCTTATAAAGCACAGACACACCGATGTGTCAAGCCTCAAAGCGACCCAGACTTAACACATAAATGATTATGATGGGAGTTTTACAAATCCGATGAGTGTTAAGGCAAGTGGTGGAAGCTCAGTTGCGCGTCCGCAACTATATCAAACCCTAGCTGTAGCGACAATTACCCAAGCCGAGCAGCAAGACCGCTTTTTGGGAAGTGGTGAATTAAGTGAACTAGCAAGCTATTTTGCATCTGGTGCAAAGCGTCTAGAAATTTCCCAAATGCTGACGGAAAATGCCGAGATTATCGTATCTCGGGCTGCTAACCGGATTTTTGTCGGTGGTTCGCCAATGGCTTTTTTAGAAAAGCCTAGAGAAATAGAAATAGTACCTGTTAGTGCAGGTGCTAATGTTCAGCAAGGGATGCAACTGGGAACTGTAACCTACGTTGAAAGTCGTGGTGGGTTCTTAGAAAATTTACGCTCAATTTTTAACTCATCCCCCAGTGGCCCGACACCTCCGGGTTTCAGACCAATTAACATTGCTCGATACGGCCCAAGCAACATGGCCAAGAGCTTGCGGGATTTATCCTGGTTCTTGCGCTACGCTACTTATGCGATCGTTGCTGGCGACCCCAACATCATAGCGGTGAATACACGGGGTTTGCGGGAAATAATTGAAAATGCCTGCTCTGGTGAAGCAACGCTGGTAGCTTTGCAGGAAATCAAAGCCGGGTCACTTTCCTTTTTCCGCAAAGATGCTGAGGCTACAGAAATTGTGTCTCAGTACATGGATGTTTTGCTATCAGAATTCAAAGCAGCCACACCTTCAAATAAAGTTCGCCAACGCCCCTCTAGCGACCAGCAAGGGTTGCAACTGCCGCAAATTTACTTTAATGCGGCAGAACGGCGTCCCAAGTTTGTGATGAAAACTGGGTTGTCAGCTAGCGAAAAAAATGAGGTAATCAAAGCGGCATATCGGCAAATTTTTGAGCGCGATATTACCCGTGCTTATAGCTTGTCGATATCTGACCTAGAATCCAAGGTGAAAAATGGCGACATCTCCGTGAAGGAGTTTGTCCGTCGTCTAGCTAAATCTCCCCTTTACCAAAAACAGTTTTACCAGCCTTTTATTAACAGCCGAGTCATCGAACTAGCTTTCCGTCACATTTTGGGACGGGGGCCAAGTAGCCGCGAAGAAGTACAAAAATACTTCTCGATTATTTCTAAAGGTGGTCTGGCAGCCTTAGTAGATGCCTTAGTAGATTCTGCTGAATACGGCGACTATTTTGGCGAAGAAACAGTACCTTACCTCCGGGGTCTTGGTCAAGAAGCACAAGAATGTCGCAACTGGGGGCCGCAGCAAGACCTGTTTAACTACAGTGCGCCTTTCCGCAAGATACCTCAGTTCATTACCACATTTGCTGCTTACGAACAACCACTACCAGACCAACATCCCTATGGTTCCGGTAATGACCCCTTGGAAATTCAATTTGGGGCAATTTTCCCGAAAGAAACTCGCAACCCCAGCACCCGTCCGGCTCCTTTTGGCAAGGATACCAAGCGCATCCTGATTCACCAAGGGGCAGGGATTAATAACCAAAATAGCAATCCCAAGGCGCGGGGTGAAGCTCCTGGTACTCTTGGCCCCAAGGTGTTCAAGTTAGATCAACTGCCTGGTACTATTGGTAAAAAGGCTGCCAAAGGTTCTAGCGTCAGATTCTCCGAAAGCTCCACACAAGCACTGATTAGAGCTGCTTACTTGCAAGTTTTCGGTCGTGATCTTTACGAAGGTCAACGCCCGAAGGTATTGGAAATCAAGCTGGAAAACGGCGACATCTCTGTACGGGAGTTTATCCGTGCTTTGGCTAAGTCCGATGTATTCCGCAATTTGTACTGGTCATCGCTTTATGTTTGTAAAGCGATCGAGTATATTCACCGCCGCTTGTTGGGTCGTCCGACTTATGGTCGTCAAGAAATCAACAAGTACTTTGACATAGCTGCTAAACAGGGCTTCTACGCGGTAGTTGATGCCATTATTAACAGCGTAGAATACAGCGAAGCATTTGGTGAAGATACAATTCCTTACGAACGCTATCTAACTCCTGGTGGTGTCTCAGGGCGACAATTGCGCGTTGGTAGTATTCGTGAAGATGTTGCGGCGAAAGTTCAGAAAGAAGTAACGCCGAGCTTTGTGACACTGGGTACAGTGACAGAAAATCGGTCGGAACCAGATATTCAGTTCCGCATTAACCAAGGCGTCAGCAAGCAACGCGAACAAACCAAAATCTTCAAGTTGGTGGCGAATATCAGTGACAAAGTTGCAGTGCAAACTTTGATTAGCGCTGCCTATCGTCAGATTTTTGAGCGGGATATTGCCCCCTACATCGCCAAAAACGAATTTACAAAATGGGAAAGCAAGCTGGGTAACGGCGAAATTAGTGTGAAGGAATTTATTGAAGGTTTAGGTTACTCGAACCTCTACCTGAAAGAGTTCTATACACCTTACCCCAACACCAAAGTGATTGAGTTGGGAACCAAACACTTCTTGGGACGTGCGCCACTAGACCAAGCAGAAATCCGTAAGTATAACCAGATTTTGGCTACTCAAGGTATTCGTGCCTTTATTGCTGCTTTGGTAAATAGTGTGGAATATAACGAGGTATTTGGTGAAGATACGGTGCCTTACCGTCGCTTCCCCACTCTACCTGCGGCAAACTTCCCGAACACGGAGAAGCTGTACAACCAGCTTACCAAGCAAAATGATGACGTAGTTGTGCCTAGCTTTAAACCCGTGCAACCGCGTGTAGGACTGAGTAACGATACGCCGCTTTCGGTGCAGGCGATCGCAGATATAGCAGCGCAAACAAATGGTAAGCCCTCATTTGCTGAACTGGGTCGTTCTTACAACGATGGTAGCGGACAATCTGTGGAAGTGGCTGTGCGTAAACATGCACGCATTTACCGTCTAACTGAAACCGCAAACCAAGCTGAAAGACAACAGGCAATCAATGCTATTTACCATCAAGTGTTGGATGTATTTAGCGGTGAAGTGCCTGATAATTTCCGCCTTACTGACCTAGAGGGCAAACTCCAGAATGGTGAAATTTCCGTCCGGGAGTTTGTGCGTGAACTAGCTAGTTCCGAAATCTATCGCCAGCGCTTCTTATCACCTTATCCTCATGCCAAGGTGATTGAGTTCCTCTTCCGTCACCTGTTGGGGCGTACACCCGCAGATCAGGAAGAAATTCGCCAGTATAACAATCTGCTAGCTGATAGTGGTTTGTCTGCTGCTGTAGAAGCAATAGTCGATAGCCCAGAATATAGCCGCTACTTCGGTGAAGATGTTGTACCTTACAACCGCTTCCCAATAGGGAATAGGGAATAGAAAATAGGGAATAGGGAATAGGGTAAAGATTATTTACTGTGCCCTGTCCCCTGTCCCCTTCGTAACCTTTCGTAATATTGCTCTCAGATTACAGCTAAAACCGGAAATTCTGAAAGGCAATATTACAAAGTATTAAGAGCAGTCATAAATGCTCAACAGAATGCCGGAAAATGTTTTGCGGAAGGTAACTGAGTTTAAAAGCTTGTGTACTTGTGTTGACTCAAGAAAACTCGTAATTCATTAGCCATAGCAGTTGTTAAACTGTTGTATCTAAAAGAACGAGAAAACAAACTCAGTGAACCGAATTTAAAGTCGTACCAGTTTAATCAAATCCTGGTTTCATTCGTATTGGAGGAATCCATTAATGAGTATCGTCACGAAAGCTATCGTGAATGCTGATGCAGAAGCTCGCTACCTCAGCCCTGGTGAATTGGATCGGATCAAATCCTTTGTTACTAGTGGTGAGCGCCGTCTACGCATTGCTCAAGTTTTGACAGAAAATCGCGAACGCTTGGTTAAGCAAGCTGGCGATCAACTGTTCCAAAAGCGTCCTGATGTTGTGTCTCCTGGTGGTAACGCTTACGGTCAAGAATTGACTGCTACTTGTCTGCGTGACCTAGATTACTACCTCCGCCTCGTTACCTACGGTATCGTTGCTGGTGATGTTACACCCATCGAAGAAATTGGTGTTATCGGTGTCCGCGAAATGTACAAGTCCTTGGGAACTCCTATCGATGGTGTTGCTGAAGGTATCCGTGGGCTGAAGAATGTCTCTGCTACTCTGCTGTCTGGTGATGATGCTAGTGAAGCTGGTAGCTACTTCGACTACCTAGTTGGCGCCCTGCTATAAGGTGATGTTGTTTCTCTGCCGAAACAGAATTATTGCAATACGGTTGGAAATAAGGAATTAACAACATGTCTCAAGACGCAATTACTGCGGTCATTAACTCCGCAGACGTTCAAGGTAAATACTTAGACGCTTCTGCTTTACAAAAGCTAAAAGGCTACTTCGCTACTGGCGAACTGCGAGTCCGGGCTGCTAGCACCATCAGCGCTAACGCTGCTGCGATCGTTAAAGAAGCTGTAGCAAAATCTTTGCTATACTCTGACATCACCCGTCCAGGCGGCAACATGTACACAACCCGCCGTTATGCTGCTTGCATCCGTGATTTGGACTACTACCTCCGCTATGCCACCTACGCTATGTTAGCTGGCGATCCTTCCATTTTGGATGAGCGTGTATTAAATGGCTTGAAGGAAACCTACAACTCTTTAGGAGTTCCCGTTGGTGCTACCGTGCAAGCTATCCAAGCAATCAAAGAAGTAACCGCTAGTTTGGTTGGTTCTGATGCTGGTAAAGAAATGGGTGTTTACTTAGACTATATCTCTTCTGGCTTAAGCTAAGAACTAGTTTGCGCTTAAGAATTTAGGTGCGACTTTATTAAGGTCTGGAAATCAGCCGTGAGTGCTAGAACGTTATATTGCTTATCTTGGTAAATTATCACTGATGAGTATTGGTGGTCTAGTATTGATGTTTGATTTCCAGCCTTTGAATGATTAAAAGATTTGCACTCAACATTTTGAGATAAAAAAAGTTTTCACAAAATTTACAGGAGATTTTCAAAACATGGCCCGTTTGTTTAAAATTACTGCTCTAGTTCCCAGCCAAACCCGAATTCGTACCCAACGCGAACTCCAAAATACTTATTTCACTAAGCTAGTTCCATACGAGAATTGGTTCAGTGAACAGCAACGCATTCAAAAAGCAGGCGGCAAAATCATCAAGGTAGAACTGGCAACAGGTAAGCAAGGTGCTAATTCTGGCTTGTCGTAATTGCTGTAGATAAAACATTATTTTAGAGAATTGGTAAGAGGTCTTTTTCGACCTCTTTTTTCTTGAGAGTTGAAACTACAAAAAATCAAAGTTTACGAATCTAGGTCTATAGGTAATAAATATTGATAGAGAGGTTTAATTTCCAGACCTCTTTATTTTTTGTTGCTTGTATTTCTGAAAGTTAAAACTTGAACATTTCTATAAGGCGATACCCGCGAATAGTGGAACTGGAGCAGCATAATTCTGTTTTTTCTTTGGTTGTTCAGAAGTTCCATCAAACACAATTAGCGTTTCCTTACCAACTCGGCAATGTATTTCTTGCTTCCAGTAGTCCAGGGCTATTTCATTCTAAAATGTCACGTTTTATAGCGTTTCCCGACCTAGTACACCCGTAAGGGCACGGCAGTGCCGTGCCCCTACACCAGCCGATATAATGTTGTAGCGCATCTGAATGGGAACCGCTATATATGTATAAAATAGTGCTTTTTAATTTTCTATGCAGCGATCGCAAATATTGATCGAGCAGTGTATTAAAGTTGACAACTCTGAGATTTATGGTTGTAAAGCCTACTTATGAGTTATAAGTTATGATTTATAGGTTTTATTGCTAACTCCTAATTTCTAACTTTTTACCTGTACTGCTCGTGAATCTACGCCGCCTGATTCCAATTTTTGATATTTCCGCCTCCAACTGGGCATTAGAAGCGCGGCTGTTGCGCTGGTTAACGTTGATTTGGCTGTTCGTCGGCTTGATCATGCTATTTTCAGCATCCTATCCTGTCGCTGATGCCCGTCATGATGATGGGTTGTACTACTTTAAGCGTCAACTGCTTTGGGTCTTAGTTTCCTTAATCGGATTCAATATTATTGTTAATTTACCGTTGCAGAAAATTTTGGGGCTATCCCATTGGTTTTTGTTACTGTTTTTGACATTAATTTTCATTACACTGATCCCAGGATTGGGAAAAAAGGCTTTTGACGCAGCGCGTTGGATTGCGATCGGGCCTATTCCGATTCAACCCTCAGAATTAATTAAACCCTTTTTGGTGCTGCAAAGTGCCCGGCTTTTTGGTCAGTGGGAACGAATCAGTTGGCGGGTTCGCTTGGCTTGGTTGGGTATTTTCGGTCTGGTACTTTTAGGAATTCTTGCTCAACCTAACTTGAGTACAACAGCACTTTGCGGTATGACTATTTGGCTAATTGCTTTAGCAGCTGGCTTACCTTACAACTACCTGGGAGGGACAGCAATTGGCGGAGTGATGTTGGCACTACTCAGTATTAGCATCAAAGAATATCAGCGTAAGCGGGTGATGTCATTCCTCAATCCGTGGGCGGATGCTACAGGAGATGGCTACCAGTTGGTGCAAAGTCTACTAGCCGTAGGTTCTGGTAGAACTTGGGGTTCTGGATTTGGGCTTTCTCAACAAAAGCTGTTTTACTTACCCATTCAGGATACTGATTTTATTTTTGCGGTGTTCGCCGAAGAATTTGGCTTTGTCGGCAGTATGGTATTGTTGGCACTTTTAGCTACATTCGTCACTCTTGGATTAATCGTGGCGCTGAAGGCTAAAAATACAGTACATCGATTGGTGGCGATCGGCGTGACGATTTTGATGGTCGGACAATCATTGCTTCATATTGGTGTTGCTACAGGTTCTCTACCGACTACTGGCTTACCTTTGCCCATGTTTAGTTATGGTGGTAATTCCATGATTGCTAGCTTAATAGCTGCTGGGTTGCTGATTCGGGTAGCACGCGAGAGTAACGAAGCTGAGGTAGTACCGTTGCGAAAACCGTTGTTGGAAAATGGCCGTAGACGCCGAGGTTTTGATAAAAATAGGAATTGAGCTAACAAAAGCGGCGTTGCAGGAATTAAATAGATTATGGATGGCCATTGATTCGGGCCATTTCAAAGACTTGATATCTGGACAAGTTATATCAGAAGTAAGCTACACTGCCGATGAATATTTAACACTTTTGAACACTTACTCGCCATACATAAAATTAGATCCAGAAAATAAAGAGTCTTTATTTTTGGGATTAAGACATCGCATAGAAGATGATTTTGGAGGCAGTCTTCAACTTTCATATATCTCTGCTTTTCACATTGCTCAAAAAGTAAACTCAGAGGGAAGGAAATCTTAAATAGGTTATTGCTAGGTGGCATATTAGGTTAAATTAGGTTAAATATTGTGTAATGAATTTGTCGGTTATTGATTACATATTATGCTGATATTGCTTTATAAAATCCTGAAAACTTGCTATACAATACAGCGCTTCCGGCTATTATGCAATACAGTTTTCCTCTTGCCCCTCTCCTATCATAGCTTTCAGTTTTGAGGATGTACCTCATAGCCGCCGGAGGTGCTGTAAATATAAAGATTTTTTAATAAAATTTTAGGATTTTGGCAATGATTTGGGCTTTTAACCTTTATTTTTAAGCCAATTTTTGATGTTTAACTAAATACAGCAGAATACAGAATCCAGGAGTAAAACACGCTTTATATCTGGGTAACAGACTGAGCTTGTGTACCTCAACAACTTGAAATCTGCTGGAATTTCGCATCAGAAATACTGAAGAACCAAATATTTTAAAAAATCCGAAAAGCAGCAACTTCTGTTTGAAGTTAAGTATATATCTACCAAAATGAGATTCACTCGTTTGAGTTTCCCTCATTACCTTAGCTAGAAGTAAAAAAATGGCAACACTACATACCTCACACTTCCAAGTAAATCCTGCAACTTCAACCTCCTATGCCCATAGTTTAGTCTTCATTGACATGGCGGTTGAAGACTATAGCGATTTGGTCAATGGCGTGCTTGATAATGCCCAAGTGTTTGTGCTTGACTCGACACAGGACGGTGTTGAACAAATTACAGAAATTCTAGCGAGTTGCGATCGCCCGAATTTAACTAATATTCATATTGTGTGCCACGGTGCCCCAGGTTCCTTACAATTGGGCAACACCCATTTAGGACTGGATACCCTCGACGAATACAGCCAGCAGCTGCAACTATGGCACAAGATATTTTCAACCTCTGGCAAAAGTAATAACCTTTGCAACTTACTCATCTATGGTTGCAATGTGGCTTTGGGTGATGCGGGGACAGAATTTGTAGACAAACTGCACCAACTCACCAAAGCAAATATTGCCGCTTCTCGTCAGCGAATTGGCAATGCAGCATTAGGTGGTAACTGGGAGTTAGAAGTCCGTACCACTGATATGGAAGCGAGTTTAGCATTTGCAGAAACGACGCGCCAGACTTACGCAGGGGTACTAGCGACATTCACGGTGAATAATACAGGGGACATAGATGATGGCGATCGCAATAACGGCATCACAACACTCCGGGAGGCAATCAACTTAGCCAACGCTACTGCTGGGGATGATGCGATCGCTTTTGGGGGAATATTCACAGATACCACCCCAGATACCATTACCCTCACCTCTGGGCAACTGACAATTACCGATGATGTTACCATCTTGGGGACTGGGATATCTAAGCTTACTGTGAGTGGAAAGAATGTCTCTACAGTATTCGAGATATCGGGACTAGGGACAGGTGTCAATATTAGTGGACTGGCGATCGCTAGCGGCAGTATTAAGGTTAATAGAAGTTCCATCCTCAGCCTAGCAAAAACCAGTGTGTCTGGTAATACAGCAGGAAGTGCCATCTCTAACAGCGGCATCCTCAGTCTTGCTAACACCAGCGTCTTTGGCAATACGCAAGGCGGTATCTATAATGGTGGTACTCTCAGCCTAACTAACAGCAGTGTATCTGGCAATACCGGGGGAAGCGGCATTTCTAATGACGCTTCTGATGAGAACACTGGTACTCTCAACCTAATTAACAGCAGTGTATCTGGCAATACGACAAACTTAGGCGGCGGTGGCATCTATAATCAAGGCGGTACTCTCAGCCTAACTAGCAGCACTGTCTCTGGCAATACAGCAAAGTACGGTGGCGGCATCGTTAACGCAGATGATGGTGGTTATTCTGGCGGATTAGTTACTCTAACTAACAGCACCGTCTCTGGCAATACAGCCTTAGAAGATGGTGGTGGCATATATAATGGCTACAGCTATGTGGCAGACACCAGGCTCACCCTAATCAACTCCACAATTGCCAATAACACAGCTGACTCAGATGGTGATGGTACTGGCAATGGTGGAGGAGTTTTTAATACCTCTGATGCCTCTAGTCCCGTCAAAGTTAGTAACACCATCATTGCAAGCAACTTCGACAAGTCCACCTCCGGTGATATACATCCCGACGTGGATGGTAGCCTGATTGACTCCGGCAATAACCTGATTGGCAATAATACTGGTAGCACTGGCTTTACCACCAGCACCCTCGTCGGCACAAGTGCTAGCCCCATTGACCCCAAGCTGGGGCTGCTGCAAAATAACGGTGGTGCAACCTTTACCCAGGCGTTACTTGCGAATAGCCCCGCTATTGATGCTGGCAAGAATTCGCTAGTTACTACTGGTGTCACCACTGACCAACGCGGCGCTCGATTTAATCGGATATTCAACGGTGTTGTTGATATTGGTGCTTACGAAGTTCAGGTTCCCATCACCCCGCCACCTGTTAATACTGGCACATTTGTGGTGACTAATACCAACGATTCTGGATCGGGGTCATTACGGCAGGCTATCCTCAATGCCAATGCGACCGTTGGAGCAGATACGATTACCTTTGCGGGCGTGTTCACCGATGCCACCCCAGATATCATCACCCTGACCTCTGGCAAATTAACCATCACCAATGATATTACCATTTTGGGGACTGGGGCATCTAACCTGATTGTGAGTGGGAATAATTCATCAGGCGTGTTCGAGATATCGGGTTCTGGGACAGATGCCAACATTGATGGCTTGAAGATTGCTAATGCTAATGATCCTTTAGGCAGTATTTTGCTCAATAGCAATACCAGCCTCAGCCTGACTAATAGCACTATCTCTGACAATAGAGGAGAGGTAGGGGGCATATTTAACAGAGGCACTCTCAGCCTAACGGGAAGCACTGTCTCTGGTAATAGGGGGTCATCTTTAGGCGGCGGCATCTTTAACAAAGGCAACCTGAGCCTAACTAGCAGCACTGTCTCTAATAATTACGCATACGTCGGTTACAACACAGCCTATGGCGGCGGCATATTCAACACAGGCACACTTACTATAAATAACAGCACTGTCTCTAATAATAGTGCGGACGCTAGCGGTCTTAATCGGGGCGGCCCTGACCCTTACCCATCTTACGGCGGCGGCATTTATAACTTAGGCACTGTTGATACCAGTAATAGCACTGTCTCTAATAATAGTGCAGGAGACGGCGGTGGCATCTCTAACTCAGGTACTTTTAAGCTGACTAACAGCACTGTCTCTGATAATACTGTATTGTACACCGGCGGCGGCATCTTGAACAGTGGCACTCTCACCCTCACCAATGACACCATTACCAATAACACAGCAGAGGGCTTTTACGGTGTTCTTGGCAACGGTGGGGGCGTTGTCAGTAATGGCGGCACTGTTATCGTTGGCGATACCATCATTGCAGGCAATTTCTATACAAGCTATCCTGATGATCTCCGCGATTCTACTTCTTCCCGCGACGTTAAGGGCAACTTCACCGACGCTGGTAATAACCTAATTGGCGATCGCAATGGTAGCACTGGCTTTACTACCAGCACCCTGGTCGGCACCATAACCAACCTCATTGATCCAAAACTCAGCCCTCTGCAAAATAATGGTGGTACAACCTTTACTAATGCCTTACTTGCGGATAGTCCCGCCATTAACGCTGGCAATAATGCTCTGATTCCAGCAGGTATCACCACCGACCAACGCGGCGCTGGATTTAACAGAATATCTAAGGGTAAAGTTGATATTGGTGCATTAGAGTTTAACGGGCTGAATGGAACCAATGGCACTGATAATTTAGTGGGCAAGAACTACAGTGACATAATTAACGCTCAAGCCGGGAACGATACCATCACAGGTAATCAAGCCAATGACATCCTAACTGGTGGCGGTGGCAAAGATAAATTTGTTTACAACTTAGGTGACGGTGTTGATACCATTACCGATTTTGGTGGGCTAGGTAAAGGCTCAAATCCTTCAGCAGCAATCATTGCCGAAGTGGATACCCTTAAATTTCAAGGTGCTGGATTGACAGCCCAAAATCTGCTACTCACCCAGAATGGTAACAATCTGGAAATCACCTTTGAAGGGGTGGCTGATGACAAAGTTATCCTGCAAAACTTTCCCCTGGAAAACCTAGAGAACGCATCGGCAGTAGGCAATATTCTGTTTAATGGGCAAACCAGTATTAGTGAAAGCTTTGATGTCTTCGATGCCAACTCCACCCAAAATGCTGTCTTCAACAAGAACACAGTCACCTTTCTTAATGACCTGAACAACAATCTCAATGGGTTTGACAACTCAGCAGATGTTATTAATGGTCAAGGGGGCGATGACCGCATCGACGGCAAGAGTGGTAACGACCTGCTGCGCGGTGGCACTGGTAACGATACCCTGCTTGGTGGTGCTGGTAATGACATTCTTATTGGTGGTACAGGTCAAAATAGCCTCAACGGAGGTGCTGGTAATGACATCCTCATTGGTGGTGATTTTAGTGATACGCTAACTGGCGGTAGCGGTAATGACCAGTTCATCTACCAAACCCTTAGCAATGGTGATACAATCACTGACTTTAATAAAAGCGAGGATAAATTAATCCTTACAGACTTATTTAAGAGTCAAGGCTACAGTAGCAGTAATCCCATCTCAGATGGTTATCTGCGGTTTGTGCAATCGGGTACTTCTACAGAGGTTCAGTTTGCCTACTTTGGTAACAATCTTTATACCTTTGCAACTTTGAATAATTTCACCGCTACAAATTTGGTAGTCGGTACTAACGTCATCGTCTAGCGCTCAATTATAGTCTGTAGCCACTGTCTTAAAAATAAATATTAGACATTTGGTGAAAAAGAACGTAGAGACGTAGCACTGCTAGGTCTCTACAAGGGTTCTGGATAACGCATAATTAATTTGTGCAGATATCATTGCTTAATTTTGGATTTTAGATTTCACAGACATCTAAAATCCAAAATATATAACTCTTACAGTTGGCGCACTAATGGCTGACCATCTTTGACTTCACCAATCAAAACTAAATCGACACAGTTAACGAAAATACCATTTTCCAGGACACCGGGAATGTTATTCAATGTCTTTTCTAGACTGACTGGATCTTCAATGGAGTCAAATCTGACATCTAATACAAAGTTCCCTTGATCGGTAATCACTGGGCCAGCTTTTTTTACACCCATGCGGAGTTCTGGTTTACCACCGAGTTTTTTGATGGCATTAGTCACAGGAGTAATTGCCATTGGAATCACTTCCACAGGCACAGCGAAAGTAGAACCCAAGCGGTCTACTAACTTACCACTATCTACCACAACGATGAACTGTTCTGCCAGGTAGTCAACGACTTTTTCGCGGGTATGTGCTGCACCACCGCCTTTAATCAAATTCTTCTGCGGATCGACTTCATCTGCGCCATCAATGGCAATATCGATGTGGTCAATAGCATCTAAGGTAGCTAGAGGTACACCGTATTGCTTTGCCAGTACTTCTGACTGAAATGATGTAGGTATACCAATGATATCTTGAAGTTCACCAGACTTGAGGCGATCGCCTAAATACTGAATCGTATATGCTGTAGTTGACCCCGTACCCAACCCCACAATAGAACCCGACTTTACTAAGGCGGCGGCGGCTTTGCCAACTTCTTGCTTCATCAACTTTACGGGATCTGCTGCTGCGGTCATTGCCAAAACTCCTGAAAAACTGACTATAGTCCATAGTAGTGGGCAGATAACGTCAAAAGATGAAAGGTAAAAAACAAGTTTTTCCTAATTTCTACTTCCTTCATTAGGGATTTCCAAAAAATAAAACATCCTAGTGTCCGGAACAAAGGAGATGACTAATGTAAAAATAGGGTATATTAATATACAAAAACAATGAATAAGCCACAGTACACCGATCCTAGTATTAAGCAACTTTTCGCTGAGATTGATCCGGAAGTAGCAAATAGCTTCACGGTGGAGCAATTAGAAGCGATAAAAAGAGGTTTGGCCTCTCGTGCTAAGATACGTCATTCTTTAGACATAAGAGTTTCAGTACCAATTCCGGGATTAAGCTTTTATCTGGTGTTAGTAGCAGGTTCAGAACGTCGTTCTAAAGTGCGTTTACGTTCTGAAAGAGGTTTATATCCTTTTTGGACTCCTGCCAATATTTTGTTCCTCATAGGATTTCTAATCATTCTATCGATTTGTAGCTACACTATATTTTCTTCTGCATTGTCTTCACTTACTCCCACATCTAGCTCCTATTACCCTACTTCAATTCCTTGGATTGAGGATAAATCAGAATGTGAACACACTGGTAGAATCTGGAATCGTGGGAAGTGCTGGGATTTTGAACAAAGTCCTAATTTTTAAAATTTATAGCCACACCCTACTAGTCTGTCAACATAAAAATGACGGATGTAGAGACGCTTTCTTCGTAGCGGGGCGACCTAACAGTGCGTCTCCAAGAGTTGTACAATTTCGCGTCTCTACAAGGTTTTGGATAGTACAAACAAGCTTAACAAAATCAAATTGACAGACTACTACGTAGCTAGAGCAACATTGCCCAGCCTAAATTCGTCAATAGCTGAGTTACAGGTTATTAAAAACACCCAATTTTGCATTAACCTCAGTAACGTAGTTTTTTAAATTCACGTTAGCAGCTAAAAGTGATTATGGTGATGCGTCAGCTTTCAATTACTCTATCTTTAGTGGCACTACTACAAAACTTACCAGCAATTGCTCAGTCCCCAGTGCCAGAAAATACTTCTGGAGTCCCATCTGATTCCATTCAACAGGTAACTGCTGTGAAATGGATGACAAACTTTTCTGATGGCAAGTTTTATCCAGAAAAGTTACTCAGTAGGGCCGAATTAGCGTCAATTATGGTAAAAGCATTTGGGCTAAATAAAAGACAAGCTGTTAGCAAAGAAAATTTAGCTATTCCAGATGTTCCTCGTTCTCATTGGGCATTTAATGATATACAGACAGTCTTAAAAACTGACATCATGAAAGGCTATCGGGGCAATGAATTCTTTCCTAACCAAAAGGTAACAAGGGCTGAAGCTCTTGCTATTTTCGCCCAGGCTTATGGTGTATTTCAGTTTCCCGATGAGGCTGTTAATGAAATTCTGGCTTCATATCCAGATGAAAAGTCTATCCCAGCTTGGGCTAGAAAAGCGATCGCTACAGTAGCTACTGAAGGATTTCTCAATACAGATGCTCAAGGCAATATTTCTCCATTAAAACCCGTTACCCGTGGAGATGTGGCTTATGTATTAAGTAAATATTTACAACGACAACAGCAACAACCCGAAACACCAGAAGTTCCGATTATTCCAAATAGCCCACAAACACCTTAGCTAGACTTTATCCAGCTAAAGTGCTTAAAATCACCTTTGCCCTGAACCTCTATACCTGTCTCGAATCTGGCGAAGATATAAGGAATTAGACTGTGTTGGTTGCTGCAACACATAATTAGATTCTGGTGGTTGCGTCGGTTGCTGCAACCTATAATTCCCATAATTAGATTGTGGTGGTTGCATCGGTTGCTGCAACCCATAATTCCCATATCCCGTAGGGTTTGTGGGGGTGACAACGCCTTGACTTGGAATCTGACTAGAGTAAGGTGCAATATTACTTGGTACGGCATAAGTGCCTGGGAGCGTTAATGGTGCTACATTAGGCACTACCTGACCACTATTTAAATTATTGTACGGGCTTTGCGGTAAGTTCGTACCCGTTGATGTATAACCTGTACTATTATTTAATCCATTACTAGGCAATAACTGACCGTTATTTAAATTACTGTAGGGATTTTGCTGGAAGTTCGTACCCGTTGAGGTGTAGCCTGTCCCAGTAGTTAACCCAGCACTTGGTAGAGAATTCTGGCTGGGTAAGCTGTTAATGGGTGGCATCAACGTTGTTCCTGGCTCAGAGGCTCGACCCAAGGCATTTGTCTGAGTTGCAGTCCCATTGAAGCTAGAAAATTTCTGGTTTGTCGATTGGTTGAGCGCTCCTTGCAGAGGGCTGATGGAGACAGAATTTTGATTCTTGTTAGTTTGATTTGTAAATCCAATACCCAGACTAGAAGATGTTTCCTTTTCTGTTGGTTCAGATGCCGTAGTTAAGGTTTTAAGACCGAGAAACTGGTTATTATTATCAATCGTCCCAGCCCGCAATAAATTTTCTGTTTGTACAACAAAGGGATTTTTTAAGCTTGGGGAGTTGTCGCCATTAACGCCTAAACCAGGATTTAACTTGGTATCAGTAGTAGACTTTTGTTTGTTAATTACATCCTCTAACAAGTTTTTGCTATTTTTTGCCTCAGTATTTTCCTTGGGATTATTTGGCGTTACTGGAAGAGTTGCTTGCTCAAAGTCATTAAATAAAACTGGCAGGTTATCAATATCTGCTGCAATGGCTCTGTTTTCTTCTGACAGCGAGGAATCAGCAGGCTCTTGTGGAGCGACTTGGCTTTTTTGCTTATAAACGAAAATATCTGGGTTTGACCAGTATTCCCAAGTTACTAGCCCGACTAAAGATAAAAAAATTGCAGTGCCCCAAAAACCAGGTCGCCCTAGATACCATAACCTGGCTCTGAGATAGCGTAAGTAGGCGGGAGGATAATGAGGATTTGGCATGGGATTGTTAATTGAAATTTACTCGAAATTGGTAAAACTTGACGGAAACTGAAGGCGTTGCTGTTTAATTCTTTTGCTTTCCTCAACAGGAAATATCTCAACTGAAGTTGGATGGTGACTTTTATCCTAACTTCTCCATCAATTATTAGTCATTACCAATAGACATGTAGTAGTCAAAAATTTACTTTTTAGTCTATTTTTACTTTTTAAACTAGACCGTTTAGTTTGTAATTAGTGACAAATTCTCCAATTCTCCGCCTCCGAGCTAGGTGTAGACCTAGCGCAAAGTCTGAGCAGAGGTTTCCGATGCTCTCTACGAGGAGCGAAGTCGAGATGCTCAGTACAAGAGGCTCAGTGACCACCACAGGCATCAGAACTTTGTCAGAGAGAGGTCTTAAACCCTTTAAATTACGATAGATTTTACGCCAAACTATCGGCTAGAAGTATGAGACTTTGGCGCTGCTTGTCCTAACTGATGAAGAAAGCGATCGCTACCTCAATTATTTAATTGATTAATGGATATTTTGACCCAGGTAAACTTGTAGCATTCCCCGCTAAGGTAAACCAGGAAATTCTAACTCGCTTTGGTGCTGCTCCTCTCAATCAAGATACCAACGGAGATGACCAATATAATGAAGCGGTAGACTGGACTGGGAAGGTTCTCACAGATTATGTACTCCCAGAACTAAAACCCGATGTAATTCTTAACTGGTTAACAGAACCTGACCATACTCAGCATCGATTTGGTGCTGGTTCTCCAGAAGGTATCAACGTCATCCGCAACGACGATCGCAATATTGGTCTGGTTCTTAATCGGCTGAAAAAACTGGGGCTATTTAACCGAACTAATATTTTTGTGATCTCCGATCATGGCTTCAGCGTTCAGACCTTTGCAGTCAATGTAGGACAAGAATTAACTAATGCTGGACTCAAGCTCGGGAAAGATTCCGATGATCTAGTCTTAGCTAGCAGTAGTCAGGCTGTATTGCTCCACGTCAAAGACCGTAATCCCAGGAAGATAGAAAAGATTGTTAACTTCTTGCAGAAACAGGATTGGAGTGGCGTTCTCTTTACAGCGGCACGCAGACCAGTTAAAGTAAGACCTCAACTTGATGCTGGATTTAATCAGCAAGATAAGCAACGCTCTCCTCAACCAGAAGGTTGGGTACCAGGAACCTTTTCTTTAGAACTTATCCATGAGTTCAATCAAGAACGAGGTGCTGACATCATTTTGACTTTTCCTTGGACATCAAATAAAAATGCCTTTGGTGTTAAGGGAACCGACTTTACCGAAAAATTGGGTCTAAAGCCCCGTCATAAAGGACGGCTTTTATTTAA
>JAHCSU010000006.1 GCA_023522315.1 Nostoc sp. CCCryo 231-06 | reverse complement strand
ATTCAGAACATTATTACCAGAGTAACAGGTAGTTCAAGGTCTAACATTGATGGGTTAATCCGAGCTAATGGTGTAGCTAACCTGTTTGTGATCAATCCCAACGGGATTATTTTTGGACGCAACGCTTCACTGAATATAGGTGGTTCTTTTGTAGCGACTACAGCGAATGCAATTGGGTTTGGCAATCAAGGTTTTTTTAGTGCTTCTACTCCGAATAATCCGGAACTACTAGTGGTCAATCCTTCGGCTCTTCTATTCAATCAAATTGCTGCTGCGCCGATCCAAAATAACTCAGCTAGTTTAAGTGTTAATAATAATCGTAGTTTGCTGGCAGTTGGAGGGGATGTCAGCATAGATGGTGGCTCATTAAATGCCCTTGGTGGACGAGTGGAGTTAGGAGGTTTAGCAGCAGAGGGGACAGTTGCTCTTAATGCCAATAGCAACAATTTCAGCTTAAATTTTCCAGATAATGTCGCACGAGCAAATGTGTTGCTTACCAACGGCGCTGAAGTTAATGTCGCTTCT
>JAHCSU010000598.1 GCA_023522315.1 Nostoc sp. CCCryo 231-06 | reverse complement strand
ACCTCACCCTCAATCCCTCTCCTTGTTAAGGAGAGGGAAGCCGGAGGCAGGGTGAACTTGCGATCGCACAGAGTCAAATAGAATGAGGGTGATCTGTTCACCAGGAATAATTAAGCGATCGCCATTAAAGAATTAAGAAAATTTATCAGGCAGTGACTACAATGGCGCTAAACTCTTATGACGAAGAAGCCCTTAGAGTCAACCTGATAGCCCCTGATGAAATTAGCCGATATCCTCAAGGACTCAAATTACAAGCTGTCGCAGTTTACGATCGCTGAAATTGAGCAGTTAGAGCAGACGATTACTCTCAAGGCGACCAAAAACGGTGATGTTCCTTATACAGTTTGTTTGGTGCGCCAAAAGGCGATTAAGCTAACGCCAGAGGAGTCAATTCGGCAACTATATTTACGGGTTTTGAGCGATCGCTTGCACTATCCCCTCGGTCGCATTCAAGTTGAGTATGGGGTGAACTTTGGACGAGAAGTGAAACGGGCAGACATCGTGGTGATGGACAAAGACCGTCCCAACACGGTTTACATGCTCGTGGAGTTAAAGAAGCCAAAGCTGAAGGATGGGAAAGACCAACTTCGCTCTTACTGCAATGCCACGGGTGCGCCGATCGCAGTCTGGACGAATGGCGATCAAATTTCCTACTACCAGCGCAAAGACCCCAATTATTTTGAAGACATTCCGGGGCTACCCAATGCGAATCAAACCCTGGCAGATATTCTCCAGATCAAGTTCACGTTGGAAGACTTGATCAAAAATGACAAGTTGGTGAAGGAGAATAAATCTCTCAAGACCTTGATCGAAGAAATGGAAGATGAGGTGCTAGCAAATGCTGGGGTGGATGTATTTGAGGAACTGTTTAAGCTTTTAATCGATCGCTCAATGTTACCCATCAAGAAGCTTTCCGTTACTTCCAGTTCCAGATCAGATGCTTTGAGTCCAGTCTCCTCAAGAATTTGGTTGATGACCTCAACCAGATACGGTTGTTCAAACTGTCGAGCTGACAGATTCACAGACATCCTAATTGGGGTAAATCCAGCAAGCTGCCAAGCACGGTTTTGGGCGCAAGCAGTTCGCAAAACCCATTCGCCAATTGGTACGATCGCACCATTGGCTTCAGCAATCGGAATAAATTTTGCTGGAGAAATCATACCTAAAGTAGGATGCTGCCAGCGAATCAACGCTTCCACAGCTGTAATTTGTCCGCTATGTAAATCAATTAGAGGTTGGTAATAAACTAGCATTTCGTTGCGTTCAAGCGCCCCATGTAATTCATTTTCTAATGTCAGTCGTTCCTGCAACTGAGCATTAATTTCCAGTGAATAGAATTGGTATTGGCTACGCCCTTGCTGCTTCGCCTGGTAAAGCGCTATATGAGCCTGTTGCAAAAGTTGATCTACGCTATTGCGATCGTTTCCATTAATTGTGATCCCAATGCTGACGGTGATACGAATTGAGTTACCCTCAACAGAAAAGGGTTTGCTCAAGGTACTTAACAGCAGCTGCGATAGCTTAATCACACTTTCAAAAGAATGAATCTCCACGCGGGCAACGGCAAATTCATCTCCACTCAAATGGGCAAGAATATCTGTTTGTGCCATACAGGTTAATAACCTCTGGGCAACTGCTCTTAACAACAAATTTATTGCCTCATGCTCCAACCCATGACTTATCCCAGTGAAATCATCAATACTTAGCAAAAAGACAGCTACAAGGCGCTGGTTGTTTTCAGATTTGGATAGGATTTCATGGAGGCGATCGCAGAATAAATCACGATTAGGCAATCCAGTCAAGTTATCATAATTAGTGATGTGGTGAATTAACTCATCTAATTTGTGAAGAGTTCGTGAGGTATCTGCCATCAATGTACCCGCTTCATCAGCAAATTCTGTGGGCAATTCAGGTAGGGTTTTGGTGTTGAGATAATTTTGCAATGCAGCAGATGTCACAATGACCGGTTTGAGGAGATGGTTTAGCGCATAGAGGGTGGCCGCCGTACCCGCTAACGTCGCCAACAAAGCAATAACCATAACTCGCGCCGCCATCTCCAAGGAATAGGAGTTTGAAATGACGAAACTCAAAAGTAAGGTCAAAAGTGGTACATGAGTGCCCAAAAATGCCACCAACATAATTTTAGCGGTGTAACTTTTCTTGAGCCATCGGAAATTAGCTAGGAAGGAGTATAGGTAGAGTTTGTGATTGAGGTTCATAAATAATGTTTGATAGTTGGCCAATTAGTTCCGAGCTATCCTGACAAAAAAGTATTTTTAGTTCACATTACAGTGATATTAGCTCTCATAGAACCCAACCCTGATCAGGTTATATATTATGCTTCCCAATTTAGGTTTCTACTTTATATATAACGATAAAGTTTGTGTAAAACTTATTTTGTAAGTAATTCCAGCATTAATACCTAACTGGATTGATTCTTATTCTATTAATATTTATTCGCACAAAACCTGCCTCCGCAAATTAGCAGACCTTTGATTTAATTTTGTGTTAATTCACGGAGGCGGATTTTGTTTGTATAGTAGCGGCTTCTAGTCGCCTAATACTTCTTCCAGTTTATTGCCAGAAAAGAGCCGGTTTGTAACTTGCTCTAACACCTTTAATGCTGTTAATGAACCTCGAATCAGCCGAGTCGCAGCAAGGGGCTGTCGAAGCATTCCCATTGCTAAAGGGAAAGGATTTAGGGAGCCATCAGAGTTAATTGCTGGTGTGAGATCGGGGATATCGTGCTGACAATCGTCGCTGACGACTCGCAGCATTGCCACTGCAACTCCAGCTGCATTGAAAAACTCTAGAGCGGTAAATCCTTCCATATCAACAACATCAGCTCTCAAAGTCTCACCCAAATGGCGTTTTTCGGCAGCAGACCAAATCACGCGATCGCTTGTCAGTGACTTGACTAAATTTGGTGGGGAGTCGGGAGAGACGCGATTAATCGCGTTTGTATTGAGTGCTGAGTGTAATTGTGCTGTGAAAGTGCGATCGCATTCTTGCCGCTTCCCTTGATAAACACAATCTTGATACAGGACAATATCACCAACTGTATAGCGATCGCTCAAGCTGCCACAGATACCCATAATCAACACTCTGGATGGAGCTAAAAATTGTCCTTGTTGTAGGTATTTAAGTAAAGGCTTCATCCCAACAGGTATGGCTATTACCGTTGGGATAGAACCAGTAACGCCGCTTAATCCGCGACAGACAGCTTTATATTCTGCTCCCTGAGGTACCAGAATTGTGTTGATGGGCAAAAAATTAGGCACTAGCCCTCTCTACAGTTTCAAGTTTGCGTTTGGGTATTAGCTCAAGGATACGGAGGGCGATACTGGCAAGTCTGGGTAGTAATTGCGGTTGGAGTAGTCGGGGATCATACTTGCTCATCCGGCGCTGATTTTCTACTAGACAAATGCTGAGAAACTTTTCGATTGTGAGGTCTTTGGTAAAGATGTCAGTACCCGTGATAGCGAAGCCAGTCTTACTGGGATCATCATTGCCAAAGACGGCAATTAAATTACTGAGTGCCTTGCCGTAGTGCCAGAGAGTTTTGATACTCCGCAGAGGGGTAAATCCCTGGCCACGACGAATTTGTGTATAGGTAAACCAGTTGACAAAAAAGACAATATGGCGTGTCTCTTCGTCTATGATCGGATCAAAGATTGTGAAGATTGACTCTGGAAACACATTAGCTTCACGAGCGATCGCAAATAGCCCATAAGCAAACAAGGTATCCAGGCATTCTTCAAAGCCAAAGCGCGTAAAGACTGGCTCAATATTTTGGGGAATTTCAATAGGTTGACGTTCTGGCAGTTCGATGCCGTAACGGTTAATTAATGTTTGAAGTAGGCGGGCGTGGCGTAATTCTTCTTTACCTTGGAGAGCGATCGTATTTTGTAAAATAGGATCACTTACTGTTGCTGCGTAACCACTAACTATTGCTCCGGCTTGTCGTTCTGTATCCAGAGCTTTATCCCAAAAGGGAATACTGCGTAGGAAACTCAAGGCTGTATCGTCCAAATCTGGCCATGGCAGATTCTCAGGCTCGTATTCCCTGTAGCTTTCGGCAAAGCTCCGGCAGAATAATTCCTTATGCTCAACAGAACCAAGTTTCATGTGTCAAGTTCCATTCTGTATTAAAAATTTTGCCACATCTGAGCGACAATAAGTAATATTGCCGTTTTGTGGTGACTAAAACTCGCAAACCGAAGGTGATTGCTGTAGCGTCAGAAACCCCACGGCTTTAGCCGGGGGCTTGAAAAAGCTCTAATCTGACCAGCTTAAGTCAAAACTTGACTACGTTTAAGGTAAGCGTTAAAGACCTACCAAGGGATGCGTAGCTAGTCCCTTGCTCTAGAACCAGACGGTTAAACATCTGTAAAAGGGTTAAGGAAGTGCCGTTTGGATAGTACCGACCTTAAACATTAGCGAAGCTCACATTACTGGAGTAGCAAGGCGATTCCCGGCATACAGGGAAATGGATAAGCACTACTCCTCTGCTTATCCAACCCCGAAAGGGGGACAGCGAATAAATTGCGGCTTCGGCTTACCCCCATACATTAATGCAGGGGTTTCCTGACCGTTGTGTTATTGATGACTAAATAATTGTGTCACCCACACGATAATTTTCCAAGATGGTAAAGCTTCATAACTCCAAATCCGCACGAGAAGTCTTCAATATTTCTAAATTGGCGATTCAATTTTCGTGGCTGACGGTGAGTTTTTGGATTGCCGTAACAGTAGCTGGTGTTCTGGCTTTCAGTTCCCTCAAGTATGCCTTGTTTCCAGATATTACATTTCCAGTGGTGGTTGTGAATGCTACAGCCCCCCTGACAAGTGCCCTGGATACAGAGGCGAAGCTCACTAAACCCCTGGAAGAACGCCTCCGCTCCCTAAAAGGACTGGAGAATATTCGCTCATCCACTTATCCTAGTCAAACAGCCGTTGCCCTTTCTTTCGCCGTTGGGACGAATTTAGAAACATCGACCAAAGAAGTTGAAACTGCCCTCAAGCAGTTGACTCTACCTCAAGGGGCAACTTCTAAAATTATTCCCCTGAATTTAAATGAGTCAGCCGCCATTAGTTATGCCATTGAGAGTCCCACGCGGAATCTCACAGATTTGACAAAGTTGGCGAAAGACGAGATTGTGAGTGCGATCGCTAAACTGCCAGGAGTCCTAAAAGTCTCCCTGTTGGGTGGTGCTACTGCAACTCCTCCTCTAAATCCAGCGAATGCGAGTGCAGCTATTCCCCAAGCAGGGGCAACATTAGTCCGATTTAACGGGCAAGATGCACTCGCATTTCAGGTAATCAAACGTGGTAATGCTAACACTTTGGAAGTGGTGAGTCGAGTTGAGAAAGAAGTCCAAAGACTACGGTCTAGTCTGAAGGATGTCAAACTCACTTTAGCTTCTACTCAATCAGAATATATCCGCCAAGCTACCCAGTCAACAATTGATGCTTTGCTGGAAGCAGTCTTGTTGTCAATAGTGGTAATTTTTCCTTTTTTGTGGAATTGGCAAGCTACCCTAATTTCTGCCTTGGCGATTCCGACATCTTTGTTGGCAACGTTTATCGTCATGGCGATTTTCGGCTTCAACCTGGAGACGATTACGCTCCTGGCCTTGGCCTTAGTTATCGGTAGTGTAATTGATGATGCGATCATTGATGTCGAAAACATCATGCGGCACATCGAAGAGGGGGAAACTCCTCGTCAAGCTGCATTTTCAGCTACAGATGAAATTGGCTTAACAGTCATCGCCACCACTGCTACAGCAGTAGCGGTTTTTTTACCCATTGGTTTGATGGGTGGAGTAATCGGACAGTTCTTTAAGCCATTCGGAATTACGGTTTCAGCAGCCATGATTGCTTCAACATTGGTTGCCCGTACTTTGTCACCGGCCTTAGCTACCTACTGGTTAAAACCTTCTACTTCAACTCCCCGACGCCAGGAAACAAACACCTGGGCGAATTTTACTCAATATTACAGAAACTTACTCCACTGGTCTTTAAACCACCGCAAAACAGTCATCATCTTAGCTATACTCAGCTTTGTTGCAGGTATGGCACTGAGTCTATTCATTCCCAAAGGGTTTATTCCTAAATTAGATCGCGGCGAGTTCAATATTACTTATACCGCCCCCTTACCAAAAATCCCTGAGCAATTTTTGCAAGGACAAGCAGGAATTTCTCCCTCATCCCCCCCATCTCCCTCATCCCCAATTCCCATCCCCAACCCTTTGAATGATTCTCTAGAGGTTGCCAAGAAACTAGAAGATGTAGTGAGAAAATCTCCAGTAGTGGAAACGGTGTTTACTACTGTTGGTTCTCGTGAGGGTGAGCCAAATAAAGGTACGCTTTATGTGAAGCTCAAGGAAGACCGCAACATCAAGACGGCGGAAGTACAAGACCAATTACGCTCATCTTTGCCTAATCTGCCTGGTGTGAGTACGAGCGTGGAAGATATTCAATTTGTTGACACTGGTGGACAAAAACCCTTACAGGCATCACTACGAGGCGATAACCTCCAAAGCCTCAGCAAAGCTGCCAAGGCAATTAAAGAGCGGATCGAAAAACTACCGGGATTTGCTGATGTCACTGTGACAAGTGAAACTAATGCACAGGGTACAGTTTTTCAAATTGAGCGGCTCAACAATCAAAGAGTTGCCTATATTAGTGCCAATCTAGGCAAAGATTTGTCCTTGGGTAGTGCCACAGACCAATTAGTGGAACAAGCAAAAGCAGTATTACCGGCTGGTGTAACTTTAGATTTAGGAGGAGATTCTGCCCGCCAAAGTGAAGTATTTAGTAGTTTTGGTACTACTTTGCTTTTATCAGCACTGTGCATTGTCGTGGTACTGATTCTGCTATTCAAAAGCTGGATAGACCCAGTAGTTATTGGTGTTTCTTTGCCCTTGTCAATTGTCGGTGCCATGTTGGCTTTACTCTTCACCAAGAGTGACTTTGGCATGATCTCACTGATTGGCTTTGTGTTTTTGTTAGGACTAGCAAACAAAAATGCCATCTTGCTGGTAGATTACATCAACCAACTCCGCAAATCTGGTTTAGACCGTACAGAGGCGATTCTCAGGGCGGGGCCAGTGCGCCTCAGACCAATTATGATGACCACTGCCTCTACACTTTTAGGGATGCTACCGATCGCATTAGGTTTTGGTGCTGGTTCAGAATTGCGATCGCCTATGGCTGTAGCGATCGCAGGTGGACTGGTGACTTCAACTATCCTCAGCTTGATAGTTGTGCCGGTAGTCTACGCAATTTTAGACGATTGGTTTCCCCGATTTCAGACGAGGAAGAGAAGTTGATGCAAGTTTTTGTCACCGGGGGTACGGGCTTTATTGGTGCCCACTTGGTACGGTTGTTGCTGCAACAGGGATATGATGTCAAAGCCCTAGTCCGCTCAAGCAGCAATTTGGATAATCTACGTGGTTTAGAGGTGGAAATTGTCAAAGGCGATTTGAACGATCCAAATCTCTGGCAACAGATGAGAGGTTGTCAATATCTATTTCATCTGGCAGCCCATTATTCCCTCTGGCAAACAGACCGGGAGTTACTCTACCATAACAATGTTTTGGGTACGCGCAATGTGTTGGCAGCAGCCCGCAAAGCTGGCATTGAGCGCACCGTTTATACCAGTTCAGTAGCGGCAATTGGGGTAGGATCATCTGGTCAAGTCGTCGATGAAACACATCAGAGTCCCTTAGAAAAGTTGGTGAGTGACTACAAAAAGTCTAAGTTTCTCGCTGAACAAGAAGCCATACAAGCCGTTGCTAAAGGTCAGGAGGTAGTTATAGTTAATCCCAGCAGCCCGATCGGGTCGTTGGATATCAAACCTACCCCGACAGGTGATATAATCTTGCGGTTTTTGCGAAGGCAAATGCCCTTTTACTTAGATACTGGTTTGAATTTTATCGATGTGCGGGATGTAGCATGGGGACATTTACTAGCTTTGCAACGGGGTAAATCAGGCGATCGCTATATCTTAGGTAATCAAAACCTAAGCCTCAAGGAATTACTCGAACAACTCGCCGATATCACAGGTCTAATAGCACCTCAACGAACAGTACCCGCTTGGTTGCCCCTTAGTGTTGCCTGGGTTGATGAAAAGATTCTCGCACCCTTGGGGAAATCGCCCTCAGTGCCGTTGGATGGCGTTCGGATGGCGAAACAACCTATGTATTACGATGCCGCCAAGGCTGTACGAGAGTTGGGTCTACCTCAATCTCCGCTAAAGGTGGCACTTAAGGATGCTGTGGATTGGTTTGTTGCTCAGGGATATGTCAACCCCTCTGGGGAATTCAAAATTCAAAATGACGCTCCGCTAACAAAATTCAAAATTAAAGACCCCACAGATAAATCTTGGGGCTAACAACAGGTTGAGAACGTGGTGTTTTGATCAACAGAGGAGTAATAGAATGGCAGTTAATCTACAACAAGCTATGGATATTGGGAAGTATCTTGTTACCCAGCGTTTGAAAGGACGTAAACGCTTCCCTTTAGTATTGATGTTGGAACCTCTTTTTCGGTGTAATCTAGCCTGTACTGGTTGTGGTAAAATCCAACATCCAAAGGAAATTTTAAAGCAAAATCTCACCCCAGAACAGTGCTTTGCCGCAGTGGAAGAGTGTGGCGCACCGGTTGTCTCAATTCCTGGGGGAGAACCTCTTCTACATCCCCAGATTGACGAAATTGTTCAGGGATTAATTGAGCGCAAGAAGTATATTTACTTGTGTACTAATGGCTTGTTGTTAGAAAAGAGCCTGGATAAGTTTCAACCTTCCCCTTACCTGACTTTCAGCGTCCATTTAGATGGAATGCGGGAGTTGCACGATCAGTGTGTCGATCGCAAAGGTGTTTTTGATATTGCTGTCAAAGCCATTCGTGCGGCTAAAGCTAAAGGCTTTCGTGTCACCACTAACACCACTATCTTTGAGGGTACTGAACCCAAAGATATGCAAGAGTTCTTCGACTTTCTAGAAACGCTAAATACTGACGGGATGATGATTTCTCCCGGTTACAGTTACGAGTGGGCACCAGATCAGGATCATTTTCTCCACCGAGAACAAACACGCACCCTCTTCCGGCAAATTCTGGCTCCCTACAAAGCTGGTGAAAAAAACTGGAACTTCAATCACAATCCCCTGTTCTTAGATTTTCTCACTGGTGAGAAGGACTACGAATGCACCCCTTGGGGTAGCCCAAGTTATAGCGTTCTCGGCTGGCAAAAACCTTGCTATCTGCTAAACGAAGGTTACTACTCTACCTTCAAGGAATTACTGGCACAAACTGATTGGAGTCAATACGGACAGAAGAGTGGTAATCCCAAGTGTGCCGATTGCATGGTTCACTGCGGCTACGAACCCACCGCCGCAATGGATGCAATGCAACCGCAAAATATGGCGCGTGCCCTTGGCAGTGTGTTTGGCAGGAGCTAGTAAGGAGGCAGTGGGCAAAAGAAGCAGGAAAGTTGAGTTGTGAGCTTCTTATTTTGTAGGGTGCGTTACATCGTTAACGCTCCATCTTTCTAATCTGTTACGGTACGTTAGCCATAGGAATAACACACCCTACTGGCGTGGCACTTTAGTTTAGAGAATTAATATAGAAACATCGCTCACGAGTATCAAAGACTCGCTCACGAGTATCAAAGACTCATCCGCGAGCTATCCATTACCCTTTGAATGCCATCCAACCACCTACCCAAAGCCCAGTGTAGAAGCGAATGACACGGCTAAAACCTGCTTGCTGGAGTAGTTCTAAAATTTTCGCTTCTGAGAGTGGATAAACCCCGTTATTGAAGTTTTCCAGGAGTTGTTTGTGCCTATCTACAGGAAATCCCGTTTCTTTCCAATAGGCGTGAAGTGTAGCAATAGTTTGCTCTAATTCAGGACTTCCTTTTGTACCAAAAACATCAACTAAAATAAACAGTGCCGATGTTTTTAAACGTTGAGCAATGCTTTGAAGGAAAGTAAGTTTACTATCTTCATCTGGGATAAAATGCATCACTAAAATGCTAGTGGCTGCATCGTAAACTGGGTTATTCGGTAAATCTTGAGCATATCCTTGAATGAGTTTAATCCGTTGTGATAGTTGATGTTGAGCTATTTTTTGCTGTGCGATCGCCAGCATCTTTGCTGAAGGATCAACACCCAAAAGCTGCCACTGGGGATTACCTTGCCCCAAGTGAACTAACTCCATCCCTCCACCAGCACCGACAACTAATAAATTTGCTATTTCCGGTAAATAGGAGCGCAAAGAAGCCAGCACAAAAGTATGCATTACTTCATAACCGGGCAATGCGAGGCGTGCCATTTGCTCATATTCATCCGCCGCAACAGGTGAATTAGTATCGAAATCGATGATTCGCTGTGACATGCTTCTTTAACTCTATTTAATCTCGAACATTATATTACTTTGCAAATAGCGCTTCCATCTTTGTATAAGGTTTGAACGGACGAGTTATCATCCTCCAGGTGCATTTTCCTTTGAAGAGGATTTTATTGCTTAAGTTAGGCATAAGTAACGACGCGATCGCTAGCCGATGGAACAAGGGTTAGAATCTTAGCTGATCTAAATTAAATTAAATGTGGGTAGTTCACCCTAAAGAAAGTTATTTTTTTAGCCTGCCAAAGTAGGCTTTATTTATACTGCGTTGCAAATCTAGAGTTGTGGCCATGGTAATAATCCTAAGTCACCCGATTACATAGTTAACTACCGCTATGAAGCCACGCCTGCAATGCAGACGTATATTATATAGCGCGTGCCCTTGGCAGTAGCTAGGAAGTAGCCAATACTACGCAACTTAAATGTGCGATGCCTGCGACGGGCTACGCCTACGCACCTTTAAAGGGATTTTCCAGAGATCAATTATCCCATCTTTTGGATTAGAGAAAAGTGTAAAGTTATGTAAACTAAATTAACAAACATAACAATAATTTGTAATAAATAATGACGCGACAGCATTGTATAAAGGTAACTTAGAAGGAAAAAACAACATCTTAATCAGGTTTTCCAGTCGTTCACAGAAGTTTGAAGTTTTTTAACAAAAGTTTTAATCTGAAAGCCTGGAGATCGTAAACTTATTCCGTGGATGTCTGTTTTAAACCTTTCGTAACTCGTCAGGCAGTGCTGACATCAAAAATAAACTGAACCATTCAGTTTTGAGTCCAATTATTCTTAACCAAGCAAACTAGGAGACAAAAGCAATGGTTTTAGATGCATTTGCAAAAGTAATCACCCAAGCTGATGCACGCGGTGAATATCTCAGCGCTGCTCAGTTGGACGCTCTAAGTGCCCTCGTTAAAGATGGCAACAAGCGTGCAGATACCGTAAACCGGATTACCAGCAACTCTTCAGCAATTGTTGCCAATGCGGCTCGCGCTTTGTTCGCAGAACAACCTCAGTTGATTGCTCCTGGTGGTAATGCTTACACTAGCCGCCGAAATGCTGCTTGCTTGCGCGATATGGAAATCATCCTACGCTATGTCACCTATGCAATCTTTGCTGGTGATGCAAGTGTGTTAGATGATCGTTGTTTGAACGGTCTGCGCGAAACCTACTTGGCTCTAGGAACTCCTGGTGCTTCAGTAGCAGTTGGCGTGCAAAAAATGAAGGACGCAGCTTTGGCTCTTGCTGGCGACCCCAACGGTATCACCAGAGGCGATTGCAGCGCTTTGTTATCTGAAGTTGCTAGCTACTTTGATCGTGCAGCCGCAGCAGTAGGTTAAACTAAACCCGCTTTAAGACTATTGACTGACAACTGTCAGTTAGACAAAACAAATTTCAACAAGATTGTAAATAGGGAGATACTAAACCCATGAAGACACCTCTTACCGAAGCAGTTGCAGCAGCAGATTCTCAAGGTCGCTTTCTTTCCAGCACAGAAATTCAAACCGCTTTTGGTCGTTTCCGCCAAGCTCCAGCTAGCTTAGAAGCAGCAAAAGCTTTGAGCGCCAATGCCCAACGTTTGACAGAAGGCGCAGCTCAAGCGGTGTACAACAAGTTCCCCTACACCACTCAACAACAAGGCCCTAACTTCGCTTCTACCAACACTGGTAAAGAAAAGTGTGCGCGTGACATCGGCTACTACCTGCGGATTGTTACCTACTCTTTAGTTGTGGGTGGTACAGGCCCCTTGGATGACTTCTTGATTTCTGGTTTAGCTGAAATCAACCGCACCTTTGATCTATCTCCCAGCTGGTACGTTGAAGCTCTTAAGTACATCAAGGCTAACCACGGTCTAAGTGGCGACCCTGCTGTAGAAGCTAATTCCTACATCGACTACGCAATTAACGCTCTAAGCTAGAGAGTGTATTTAGCCCGGAAAGGAAAACAAGCTCTGTTAGCAAATAGCTAGGAGTTGGTTTACCTTTCTGGGCAGTTTTATTTTCAAAAGACTGTTTAAGAAGAATGCAGAATTCAGAACACAGAATTCAGAAATCTTTAAGTGTGGGATTCAGACCCACCACTACTAAAATTGAGTACTAATTGTATATTTAGGGTGGTGTTTCACCGTTGATTCAGACGCTTCTGGACTCTTTTGTAGTGTGTTTCTACCCTTTGGGTAACGCTTCTTCGCCGCTAACGGCAGTTACTACGGTGCGGGAACGCTAAAAGCAACAAGTCGGGGAACCGTAAGGGCGGACTGCCTCAGATGTAGCTTGCTTACCTGAAAGGGTATTCTGGCGACTGACGCATGTATTCTTTCTTTTTAAAACACTAGAAAAAAATTTTCTAAAAATTTTTCAGTTTTCCAGTTAAAACTGAGGAGGTTTAAAGATGGCAGCTTTGGGACAAGCAGCAAGATTAGGAATTGGAGCCTTTGAAAACTCAGGACTAGCAGAACTACGTCCCGATAGAAAAGAAACGGATGTGCAAGTGATCATCCGGGCAGCTTACCGTCAAGTTTTGGGTAATGAATACCTAATGGAATCAGAGCATCTTGTCAGTGCTGAATCACTGTTGCAGCAAGGCGATATTTCTGTTAGGGGGTTTGTGCTAGCCATTGCTCAGTCGGAACTCTATCGGGAGAAGTTTTTCCATTCCAACTCGCAAATTCGCTTTATCGAGTTGAATTATAAGCATTTATTGGGTCGCGCCCCAGAAGATGAGTCAGAGATATCGTACCACGTTGAGCTTTACAACTCACAAGGTTACGAAGCTGAGATTAACTCATACATTGATTCGCAAGAATATCAAGAAAGCTTTGGCGAAAATATAGTACCATACTATCGTGGCTTTAATAGCCCAGTAGGCCAGAAAAACGTTGGCTATAGCCGACTTTTTCAACTGTATCGGGGTTATGCCAATAGCGATCGCGCTCAAGGGCAAAAAAAAGGACGCCTAACTTGGGAAATAGCTAAGAATCTAGCTTCACCTATCTACCCAGTCTCTACAGGAGCCTTAACGGGCCTCTCATCAGGTGGGAGAGGAGAAACATACCGAATTAGGGTACTACAAGCAGCTTCTCCAAACTCATCTGTAGTGCGACGCAGTAGTGCGGAATTTCTCGTACCCTACGAACAACTTTCTAGCAAGTTGCAGCAGCTTAATCGTAAGGGCAGCAAGGTGATTAGCATCACATCTGTATAAATTAGGGAATCGGGAATTAAGTGAGGAGTTAGGAGTAGAGACGCGATTAATCGCGTCTCTACAGGAGTTATGAATTTTGAATTCCTAATACCCCTACTTTTAACTCTTAACTCCTAACTTTTCCCAAATACCAATTACAAAAGGAAAATTACCAATGGCTATTACAACAGCAGCATCCCGTTTGGGAACAGAAGCTTTTAGTGATAATGCTCCTGTAGAATTGCGCCCAAATGCAACTAAAGAAGACATAGAGCAGGTAATTTCTACCGTCTATCGTCAGCTGTTGGGCAACGATTACTTAATGAAATCTGAGCGTCTTACAAGTGCTGAATCTATTCTGCGCGATGGGAAAAGCACAGTACAAGAGTTTGTGCGTCAAGTAGCTAAATCAGAACTGTACAAATCCAAGTTTTTCTACAACAGTTTTCAAACTCGTGTCATTGAACTGAACTATAAACATTTGTTGGGTCGCGCTCCTTATGATGAGTCTGAGGTGGTCTATCACTTAGACTTATATCAAACCAAGGGATATGAAGCCGATATTGATTCTTATATCGATTCGGCAGAGTATCAAAGTAGCTTTGGTGAAAATATTGTGCCTTTCTATCGCGGCTTTGAAACCCAAACAGGTCAGAAAACTGTCGGATTTAGCCGGATATTCCAACTTTATCGCGGCTATGCTAGTAGCGATACCTCCCAACTCAAAGGCAAGTCCTCTCGCCTTGCGGTTGAATTAGGTCGCAACAGTGCATCTGTTGTTGTTCCTCCATCTGGTGGCCCTTCCGGTTTTTCCTACATTGCTCCTGAAAAAGGCGTTACCCCCAACAGTACTTTCGGTGGTGCAGGAACTTTCGGACAAGAAGGCAGACTCTACCGCATTGAAGTTGCAGGCGTTTTTGGAGCTGGTTATCCTAGCACACGCCGAGTCAATCAAGCTGTAGTTATACCATACGAAGGGCTATCTGCTTACTTCCAGAGAGTGGTAAAACAAGGTGGTAAAATCGCCAGCGTGAAGCCACTTTAGTGTTATTGGTCATTAGTCATTAGTCATTAATTTCAGACCAAGGGCTAATGACAACTTCAATTTATAAATTTGGAATTGATTTATGCTTGGACTAATTAATGGTAGAAACAGTAACCGCTCCTTCCGCTATGAAGTAGTCGGTCTGCGCCAAAACGAAGAAACAGAAAAAGTCGGCTATCCCATTCGTTCAAGTGCCAGTGTGTTTATCACAGTGCCTGAGAACCGGATGAATCAGGAAATGCAGAGGATTACTCGCTTGGGTGGCAAAATAGTCAGCATTCAGCCATTGAACGCTGATACAACACATAGCGAACACAGCCATGAATCCCAGTCTGAAGAACATTAAAGATTTGTCAGTGACAGTTGACAATGCCGATGGTGGATCTTTAACTGTAGAGCAGGCGATCGCTAATCTTGAAAGCGCAGATTTAGGTCTGCGATTTTATGCTGCCTGGTGGTTGGGTAGATTTCGTATAGGTGAACCAGCTGCGGTTACAGCCCTGATCAAAGCCTTAGAGGATGAAGCCGACAGAACACCAGAAGGCGGATATCCTCTGCGACGAAACGCAGCTAGGGCTTTAGGAAAACTAGGCGATCGCCAGGCAGTATCACCTTTAATTAGGTGTTTAGACTGCTCAGATTTTTATGTGCGGGAAGCGGCGGCACAATCCTTAGAGATGCTGGGCGATCCGATTTGTATTCCGGCGCTAATCAAGCTATTAGCAATAGGTTTGCAGGGAAAGCAGCTCATATCAAAGCAGCCTGATTTATCTCAACCCTACGACGCCATCTTAGAAGCCTTGGGAACCCTGAGGGCTACTGAGTTCACCCTTTTGGTAAAGGCATTTTTAGAGCATCCAATCGAATTGGTGCAATATGCTGCCGCACGAGCCATGTATCAATTAACCCAAGAACCAGTTTATGGAGAACGGCTGATACAAGCTCTGGCGGGAGAGAAATTGCAATTGCGTCGAGCAGTGTTGGCAGATTTGGGAGCGATTGGGTATCTACCCGCAGCAGATGCGATCGCACAGACTCTTGCTGAAAATAGCCTCAAGCTAATTTCTCTTAAAGGATTACTAGAACATCAAGTAAATCACATAACACCAAGCACTTTCTCAGAAGGTGCGATTAAAGTGATGAATTTAATGGACTCGCTGTTGTAGTCATCAATTCTAGATATAGCGGTTCCCATTCAGATGCGGTACAATATTATATCGCCTGGTGTAGGGGCACGGCAGTGCCGTGCCCTTACGGGTGTACCTCACGCTTGTCGGGAAACGCTATAATCAGTTGTTATTAATACGTTACAACAAAATCTTTACCACACATAAACCCCCAAGCTAACTGTAAAATCAGGGCTAGGGGGTTTATGTATGATGCCAACTACGGATAGCTTAAGCTACAATTGGCTGAGGACAAATTACTGAAGAAGAATTATTATGAATAACAGCGATCTGGCCCAAATATTGATCCGTGCTGTAGAAGAAGCAGATTCCTCGGATCGCTTATTAGACGCAGTTCAGGAGTTAGCAGCAGCTGGTATAGAAGAAGCTGTTCCTACACTAATTGCAGCTTTGGGCTACAACAATCCAGGGGCAGCGGTGGCGGCGGTAGATGGGCTAATTGCGATCGGGGAAGCCGCAGTATCGCCACTATTGCAACTAATTGATGACTACAACTATGGTGCTAGAGCCTGGGCTATTCGTGCCTTAGCCGGAATTGGCGATGTCCGGGCGCTGGATACGTTGTTAGAGGCAGCAAAAACCGATTTTTCCCTGAGTGTGCGACGGGCAGCTGCCAGGGGATTAGGTACTTTGCGCTGGCATGAAGTACCGCCTGAGAAACTAGAATCTATTCAGACTCAGGTACTAGAGGCGCTACTACTAATCTCTCAAGATCCAGAATGGGTAGTGCGCTATGCAGCAGTGACGAGTTTAGAAACACTAGCTATTGCAATTGCAGCCACTCTACCCGATCAAGCGTCGCGGGTTACAAATCAACTTCAGCAAATGCTCGATACAGATGTTGATCTCGGAGTTCGTACCCGTGTCAAGTTTGCACAGGAAAAAATTCAGCCGCAACAACATCAAGAAGTCTTTGCACCTAAAAGAAAGCTGCAAGGCGCTGAAGTATCTGAAGTGCCTCATCGTGGTGCTGGCAGACGGTGAACTACCCACACTGACTTGGAGTACCAAGTACAGTGTCGGCTTCTGTAAAACTAATCAGACAATAAAGACTTAATTTCTGCCTGGATATTGCCACGGGCAGATGGTTCGGCGAACTCTGACATTAAAGGCGTAAAGTAGATATGCGATCGCTGTAAAAATCGTTCTAAAACCTGCTGACGACCTGTGATATAATTTGCCTCTGACACCGATCCATATTCCTGGCGAATGGCATAGGCGTATTCTCCATACTGCACTTGGTTAGTAGCCAAAATCGCTAAATCTGCATCAAGTAGAACTTGGCTATCATAGTCATCCACCGCAGCTTGGTGGTCTTTAGTGTTTAGAATGAGACGCGTGACAATAGTTATGGTACTTTCTGGAATACCCAAATTACTCAGCAATTCAAAAGCATAGTCTGCGCTTCGTTGTTCATTATCTTGAGCTTGAGTGTCATATACTACATCATGAAACCAGGCGGCTAGTTGAACAGCAGGTAGGTTGTTGGTATAGCCTTCCAAAATCTGAATTGTGCTGAGAACGTGAGCAATGTGTTTCAGTGTATGGTAGTAGCGACCAGGGGTAGAGTAAGCTGCAATCAAGGAATTAAAGGCTTTCTCAGCCGCTACCTGGTCAACTCCAACCCTTTGGAGTGTGTGTTGCCAGTTAGAAAATAAAATATCCATAAAGTTTTCTGTAGGCATAGAGGCAGTATACCCATTCTTAGTATTGAAAAAATAAGTACATGCTGTTTTAACAGCAGTAGAAGACTTCAGGTAGAACCTCATCTTCTAACTTTGCCAGGAGAAACAAGGTATCGGCAGTAGAGAAGAGCCTGATAATTCTTATGACTGGCTTATAAACTTAGGGACTTCCAAATAAAAAAATATCCCAAAACTGACGCAAAAATCTTCTCTATTTCTCCTATCTCTGTGTTCTCTGCGTCTCTGTGGTAGCCTGCGGCAAGCCGCTCCGCGTCTACGTTCATTTGGATAATTTATTTCTTGGAAGTCCCTAAACCAAGCGATAAATCTGATTCTTTCGTTAATCCATTAATCAAGGTTTTTGCCAAAAGTAATTTAGATGCGCTTACCTGGAACCACGTTTTGATGCCTAATTAAAATCCCCGTTATAAAACGTAATTGCGAAAGCGTTGCGGGGCGTTCGCGTTTAGCGTCTCCCAGAGAAGCCCATTGCAAATTAGTTTAATAGCAAGGGTTTGAGCGTTTGATAATTGAGCTTTTTTTCATCAATATCCTTCTACAGCAAGAGTTTCACAAAATATGTGCGTTTTCCCTGGCATTCTGCCTTAGTTTTTTAAAAAATAAAATCGGATTGCTATAGCACAGGTAAAAGTTAAATTTAAATTTTTTGTGTTGCTCACGACATCTAAAAAATAATGAGGATGTTATGTTACTTACCGACATCATTAATGATCTCATTTTCAGCAATTAACTTAAGTGTGAATACAGCCATCGTGGTATAGGCAGCCAGAGGATTTCTAAATTCTTCCTGACCGAAACTATACCGAATTTTATGGTGAATTCTCGCTAAAAGCTAGTTATGAATAACGAATTTATAGTACCTGATTTCACAAATTAGTTGTGAAATAAAGTACTGCAAAATTCGTTCGTCTAAGCCATTATAGCTGTTTTCAATTGTATGGAATACATATCTGTTGAGGAGTGCAAACTCTTGCGCTCCATAGCGTATTGCATCCATACGAGAATCGCTATACCCAGTCTGAGGAAGATCCATAAAAATAAATCTCCAGCCTTATTAAAACGAATAACCGACTACGCCCACACTGAAACTACATTCGGCGGAGCAGTCTTAAAAAGTAGGCTGGAGATTTATTTCGGGTTCGTGTCTGAGCAAATTTTTGTAGGAGTTAAGTGAACAAGATGAAACTGTGCAAACAACGTCAAAGAAAAAATAGCGTATTGATTTTAACTTCTCTGGCTGTGTTGGCTTCTCCATTAGTATTGCCCTTGCAACAAGCCTCTGCACAAACATTAACGACCGTTGTAAATTTCAACGGTACTAATGGAGCGGCCCCAAGAGCAGGTGTGCTTGCAGGGAAGGATGGCAATCTTTATGGAACCACTTCCGCAGGTGGTTCGCAAAATCAAGGAACAGCATTCAAATTAACTGGTTCTAATTTTAGTACTGTGACTACACTAGTTAACTTCACTGGAAGCAATGGAACTAACCCAATTGCTAGATTATTCCAGGCAAGTGATGACAATCTATATGGTGCAACCTTTACAGGTGGTACAAATAACCTCGGTACGTTGTTTAAGTTGGAAAAAACAAATTTTACAAACTTGACAACTCTTTTAAATTTCAATGGCACTAATGGAGCCAACCCAGCAGGCCGATTGATTGCAAGTAGTGATGGCAAATTATTGTGGGGGATAACTTCTGCCGGTGGGGTCAACAGCAGAGGAACTGTATTCAATATTCCTCTGACTGGTGGTGTCCCCTTTACCATAAACTTCAACGGTACTAATGGAGCAACTCCATTAGCAAGGTTGCAATTAGGTAGTGACGGAAACTACTATGGCAGCGCCTCAGCAGGTGGAGCAACTAATAATGGTGTGGTATACAAGTTAACTCCCGCAGGAGCAATAACTTCATATAGCTTTAGTGGCGCTAATGGGCGAAATCCCCGGTCTGCATTAATTGAATCTGATAAATTTCTCTATGGCACAAGTTTTCTGGGTGGAGCCAGTAATCGAGGAGCTATATTCAAGTTTCCGGTCGGTGGCGGTACACCGGTTTTAGTTGCCAGTTTTAATGGCAGCAATGGAGCTAACCCCACAGCTGCACTCACAAAAGGGAGTGACGGTAACTTCTACGGTACGACTTCTACAGGTGGTGCAAATAATAGAGGAGGCATCTATCGGTTGACATCTGGAGGAACCCTCACTTTGTTATTTAGTTTTAATGGCACAAATGGGGCAACGCCAGAGTCTACCCTAATTCAACTTGCTAATGGTGCATTTTACGGTACCACCTCTACTGGTGGCCCTTCTGATAAAGGAACCGTGTTTAAATTTACACCATAGCCTCAAATACAATCTACCTACCAAATAAATAGTAGAACGTAGATTTGAAAAATGTGGATTTTTCCATTTTCAGATAGTTACGCTTATTGACTATCTGAAAGTGGAAAAGACATTTGCAGATAACCAAATTGCTTGATGATAGAGCAAAACAATTAATCAGATTGTTACTGAGAAACTATCAAAAGTACAATCTGATTTTTGTGCTTTAACAATGATAATTGCAAGTGTTTCCACCGTTAATTGTTCAGGTGAACGGCTACTCCTCCCAAGCGAGAGTACGTTTCACTGCCTTTTGCCAAGTAGCAAAGTTAGACAATGGGGCATCGCTCCCCGGCTCAAACACACGTTCAATTTGCCGTTGTTCTACCAGTGCTTCATAGCTCTCCCAAAATCCTACAGCTAAACCTGCTGCAAATGCTGCACCCTGAACAGTCGTATCGCGCATTACCGGACGTTCAACTGGAATACCTAATACATCAGCTTGGAATTGCATCAGAAAATTATTCTCGCAAGCTCCACCATCTACCGTTAATCGACCAACTGAAATACTGCTAGATGCATTAATCGCCTGTACTACTTCTAGAACTTGATAAGCGATCGCTTCCAACACGGCGCGAACTAGATGCTCTGGTTGTACACTGGCGGTAATGCCGAAAAAGGCTCCCCTTGCGCTCATATCCCAGTAAGGTGCGCCTAGCCCACTAAATGCAGGCACAAAGTAGACTCCGCCATTATCTGTTACCTGATTTGCCATCGCTTCACTTTCAGCAGCAGTTTTAATCAGCTTCAGGCGATCGCGTAACCATTGAATACAAGCTCCACTAGTAAACATACTACCTTCTAAGGCATAGCCTACATCTAAAGTTCCCCTCGGATTTGCTTGTGTCCATGCCACCGTAGAAATAAGTTGATGGTGCGACCGCACAATTTGATCACCTGTATGAGCCACCAAAAAGCTACCAGTACCGTAAGTACATTTCATTAAACCGGGGCGATTGCAGCCATGACCAAATAGAGCAGCTTGTTGATCCCCCAAGATTGCAGTAATGGGAATTTCAACGCCCAACAAAGTAGCATCAGTGACTCCAAATACTCCTAAACTAGGCTGAATCTGGGGCAAAATATGCGCCGGAATCTGAAATAGTTCAAGTAAATTCTCATCCCACTCACAGGTTTTGAGATTCATCAACATTGTCCGACTGGCGTTGCTGTGGTCAGTAGCATGAACTTTCCCACCTGTGAGGTTCCACAGCACCCAGGTATCAATAGTGCCTGCTAAGACATTATTCAGGTCAATATCTGTAAACTTGTCTAATAGCCACCTGAACTTGGTAGCAGAAAAGTAGGCATCGATGATTAATCCGGTGCGATCGTAAATTTCTTGAGCGTAGCCTTGCTGTTGTAATTGGTGGCAAAGGGGAGCAGTGCGGCGATCTTGCCAAACGATCGCTTTATGGAGTGGTTTACCAGTAGTTTTGTCCCAAATCAAACAGGTTTCACGCTGTACAGTTAGCCCCAAAGCTGCGATCGTAGATGGAGCAATCTGGGCATTGCCAATTGCGGTTTGCATCACCCAACACGTATCCTGCCAGATTTGTTGAGGGTCATGTTCTAACCATCCGGGCTGAGGATAATACTGAGTTAGTTCTTTGTATGCCTGCCCAACAATCTTGCCGTCTGCGTTAAATCCGACATTCCGCACTTCAAGATGTAACACATTGATATTCAAGAAGATTTCCT
>JAHCSU010000597.1 GCA_023522315.1 Nostoc sp. CCCryo 231-06 | reverse complement strand
TAACATCATTTGGTAGTTATTGCTAATAATTTGGCATAACAAGTACTGAAGAACCTAAATTATTGTACTAACTACCCCAATAGGAATTATTTTGAGAAAGTTCTCTAATGAGATAAATGCTGCTACAACCATTACTGTAAAATGAAAGAAGGGTTCTATGAAAGAAACAATAAAACCTTTTAAAAAAATCGCCATATTTGATATTTTATCAGCAGAGAATTCCGAAATAATTTGTTCTGACAAATCAAAAATTGCTGCTCAAGTTACTAAATGGGTAAACAGAGCTATCAGCAACGGTGCAGATTCGTGTTATATAAGATTATATGAGGCAAATAGAGAAAATATAGATATAATTCTTGAGAATCTATCCTACAAAGAATTGCAAATTATTTTACCATTTTCTCTAAATTATAAATCTTCTTTAGTTAGTGCTTTTCATTTTAGAGAAAAAGACCAAATTAAAATGCCAGAGGCAAAAAGCAATAGTATACTGTTTGGAAAATCATGTCACTCATTAAAATCTATAAAAGAGGCAGAGTATGAGGGATTAGACTATGTATTTTTTTCACCGATTTTTGCGACCCCAACTCATCCAGAAGCAAAAGGTATTGGTCTAGATATGCTCACTCAAGCTTGCAAATCAACACAAATGAAAGTTTTTGCTCTTGGGGGAATTAACGAAAACAATTATCAAAAATGTCTTGATGCTGGTGCGTCTGGTATTGCAGCAATTAGTATGTTTAAAAAATAAAATATTTTTCCTATCAAAATTTTATTAAACATACTAATTGCTGATGTTTTGGTAATAATCTGTTGTGTTCAGCTTGCCAAGGACACTAACGACAGGCTCGACAAGATTTTAGCTAGGGCGAACGCATCTAAATATTAAAGATCGATAATCAAGGTGGGATTCCCCAACACTCCACCACAGAGTACTTTCAGAGAATTAGGCATGAAACTGAATAAGAATGATAATCGTTGTAGGGGGGGGGTGGTTTTGTGGCAGCCGTCGGCTGCCAAGCAATACGGGTTCGTTTTTGTAGTAAATTCGATAGTGCGTTAAACAAAAAGAACCAGATTATAGTTGAATGAAGCTCAAGCCCAAAATCACGATTGCTGACCACTTTAGTGTAATAGAAGATCCACGCATAGATCGTACTAAACGACACAAGTTAATCGATATCATGACCATTGCCGTATGTGGGGTAATTTGTGGGGCAGATGGATGGGTAGCAATAGAAACTTATGGTTGTGCGAAGTATGAGTGGTTAAAAACATTTTTAGAACTACCAAATGGGATTCCGTCACACGATACATTTGCACGAGTATTTGCCCAAATAAATCCTCAACAGTTTCAGTCATGTTTTCTTGATTGGATGAAATCAATACAGAAGATAACTGAGGGTGAAGTGGTAGCAATTGACGGAAAAACCTTACGTGGTTCTTATGATAAAAGTAGTGACCAAAGCGCAAAACAAAAATAGTAAGCGCCTGGGCAACTACAAATAGATTGGTGTTGGGACAAGTGAAGGTAGATGAAAAATCGAATGAAATTACAGCAATTCCCGAGTTATTAAAGGTATTGGAACTGTCTGGATGTATTGTGACAATTGATGCAATTGGTTGCCAGAAAGAAATTGTGAAGTTAATTACACAACAAAATGCAGATTATGTGATTACGTTAAAAAAGAACCAAGGTAATCTTTATAATGAGGTTGAAAAACTCTTTGAGTCAGGCATAGGCACAGGATTTCAGGGAATTCAACATAGCACCTATAAAACAGAAGAAGTAGGACATGGTCGTCATGAAATTCGCCATTATCTAATGTTATCTGATATTAAAGCGCGGCTTGACCCAGATTTACTTTGGTCAAACTTTAATAGTGTTGGGATGGTAGAGTCAGTCCGTTCATTAAATGGTGAAACAACAGTTGAAACCCATTATTTTATCAGTAGTCTTGAGTCAAATGCTAAACAGTTTGGTAATTCTATTCGCAGTCATTGGGGAATTGAGAATTCATTGCATTGGATCTTGGATGTTGCTTTAAGAGAAGATGACTGTCGGATTAGAAAAGATAATGCTCCACAGAATTTTGCAATTCTCAGACATATTGCAGTCAATCTTTTAGGTCAAGAGAAGCGTGTCAAACGTGGAATAAAAAATAAACAGTTTCTCGCTGGCTTGGATAACAATTATTTAGAAAGAGTTTTAGCGTTAGCATAAACTAATATAGGACTCCTATTTGATTTTTGAACAAAGTCCGTATACCTATACTTCCCTTCTTCCTTATTCCCTGTTCCCTACCTACGCAAATACGTTCAGTAATCAAACCGGATTCCTATATATCAGAAATTGAATTTAAATCTTTAGGAAAAATCTCACTTTTCCTCTAGATAAACATACTTTTACAAACTCGCATCTTGAGTTGTTTTAGTATCAATAAATAATCATTCAGCCTCAGATAAGCTAATTCATATTTTCAGAAACACTTGATTTATTTTATTTATCATTCCCTGAATTTTTACAATTATCTATGTCATTTTGAAATCTCTCTTAGTTTTTATTAGGAAATAAGATGCGTTTCCCCTACTCTTATAGCGATTCTCGTTTCAATAAACTACATGGGTAGGGACACGGCACATTGGTGTCAACTTAAGCTTAATCAGAAAGAAAAAGGTACAAGCCCCTAAATTTATTTATGGGGTTCAAAATTTTTGACTTTTAGGTTAAGTTGACACTAATGGGTATTACCTTGTCCCCATTCGTGTTCATCTATACATTATGCCAAAAGACCCCTTCATAACTTTGCCGCAACTAGAAGCATAAGCTTGCCAGAGAAGAGGTTGTGAAGCTTGATATTGCATTAAATAAATTATTACTTCTCTCTACTTTTGGAACTATAACTTTGCCGCAAGTCGGAATTGGAAGCATAAGCTTGCCGCGAGGAATCATAAAATTTTATTTCTTTTGCCGCCCTATAAACATAGCTACTAGGCGATTCAACTCGCTAAACTGCATTTCCAGCAAATCAGTGCCTGTTGCGCCACCACGTTGTAGAATAGCTCGTTACAAAGCATTGGGGCGTAAAGAATTTTATTGGTACTATAAACTACATGCTACAACACCAATATTTCCGACTCGGAATGATGGCAAGCTTTCCAAGTACAAGGATTTAGGTAAGGCTGGTAGTCAAGGCTACATAGATGCGGTTGAACAAATTACTGCAAGGACTAAAATTGAAGCTTTAGATCGTTCAATTGAGGCTCTCAAACAGGGTTTAAAAGATTTAGTCGAAGAAACACCTCCAAATATAATAAAGAAAAGGCAAGTGGTTCGCGATAATCTATCGCGAACCACTTGCCTTTTCCACATCCCGTGAAAAGTCAGGTTTTGTCCCCTGGTGTCAATTTTACTCCAACATCGCTGAAACCTATATATAGCAAGAGTTTTCAGTCTATCTTGCCCCTGATGACAGCTTCGCTATATTTACCCCTTGTAGTAGTCAGGTGGACTTCTGGGTGTTAGTTATATTTCAAAGTTGGGAAGAATGTATTTAGTGAAACTACGCAAACAACACTGATTTACAAAATAAGGCTTTAATCAATATGAGTTATGATTTTCAACCGCCACCTAAGAGCTTGTCCATACTAGGTTCTGTCAGCGACCTGCAATACTAATCGCTCAAACCTGCAATCAAGACATTTACAAACCAGGATTAAATGCAACTGAGCCAGGATTATTTGCAACTGAACCTGCAATCATCGGTTTGAGCCAGGATTATCTGCAACTATAAAAGTAAAAAAAAAACGAACGTTTTCTTAACTGTTTAACTGGTAAAGCTTTCGGAACCTGAAACCGTTGCTTTTCAAGTAAAAAAACTCGGTTTTTTAATTCAAAGTTAATTTATTAAATTCTGAAATGAGTTTTTTGACAAACCGCTGCCAATGCTGAAAACTCAGTCCTAGTAAAGTGTTGAGCTTATTTGTAAATAATCCTGGTCGAAACAGATGATTGCAGGCTAGTTGCAATTAATCCTGGCTCAACTGAAATTATAGTTGCAAATAATCCGGCAAGTTTTTTATTTACAACTACAGTATCGACCTATGGCAGATAGTTTTGTACTTTATCTCTTTATTTCTCGACATAGTTTGCTCACTAGGTTGATTTGGGGATGCCTACAACTTCAACTGGGAGTAATTTGTAGCATAGGGATTTGGACATTCTCGGAAGCTAAGTTACAAGCTGCCCAAGCACATCAGACCTGGAAATCACTTTCAGAATTCACTGAGGGAGTTAGCAAAGTAAATCCTGAACCAACACCTATTTTGATAGCGGCACCTGAAAACTTCAATCCTGATTTGCAATTACCGCCAAAAACTTCCATCGAAGCACCGCAAAATTATAGCCCACCAAAAACTTCCACCGAACCAAGAACGCCGGATGCAGTTTTGGAAAGTATTAATACGGACTATCGCTATGACACAGATAACTTTGGCCAAACCAATTTATTTTTTGAACCAACGGCTCAGTTTCGATTGAGTAATGGCAATAAAATATTTTTCAAGACAGGTTTTAACTTATTTGAGCAACGCGGTGTTGAATCAATTACAAATTTCCCCTTGCAAGTTGGATGGCAGGGAAAAATTGGGGAAGTGACTCTGCAAACAGTAGCCGGAGTCGATGTCTTCAATCGTTTACCTACAGCTATTAATCTAAATGCTAAGGTCGAGGCTCCCATTTCGCCGCCGCAAGTTTCGTCATCAGGTCGATTACTATCGGCAGTAGTATTATCAGGTAATTTAGAACAAAGTCCTTATAAATCCAATGCCCGAACTTTAGAAAATCAAATTACTGCTTGGCGATTTGGGCCTGATTTATATTGGCAGATTGACAGTAAAACCAGCTTGTTTTCATCATTGCGTTTGGGTAATTACAACGATGGTAATTCCGAGGTGCAGTCATTTAGCAGATTAGAACGCAAGTTCGGACAGTTTTCTTTGGCAGCTAACTTATTCAATTTGAGTTTCGATCGCGATTTAGAACGCACAAGTGGCTATTTTTCCCCACCAGATTTTCTAGTTTACAACGCTGAAGTAGCTTGGGAAGGAGATGTTGCTAATTTCTTACGCTGTCGCCTCGCTGCCAACTTAGGACAGCAGCGACTTAAAGGAGAATTTGACAATGCCAATACCTATCAAACGCGCTGTACGGTAAAGTTTTCACCAAATATAGACGCAGACCTTGGTTATACCTTCAGTAATGTCCGAAATCAAGAAACGGGGGGAAGTACCTACGGTGGTAATTCCTTGACAGGACAGTTGCGGGTCAAATTTTAGGAAGTAGGAGGTAAACCCAATAAATAATCTAAAATCTAAAATCCCAAATGGGATAAGGCTGAAGAATGAAAGCACCATTACCTGATAATGAAGAACAGCGAATCGAATCTCTTTTGGAGTATAAGATTCTCGATACTCGCTCGGAAGCGGCCTTTGACGATCTTACCCGTCTAGCCTCATATATTTGTGGAACTCCTATTGCCCTAATCAGTTTAGTTGATAGCGATCGCCAGTGGTTCAAGTCTAAAGTTGGTTTAGATGCCCTAGAAACACCGCGAGATGTGGCATTCTGCGCCCATGCTATTCTGCAACCTGAAGTTTTTATTGTGCCTGATGCCACATTAGACGAAAGGTTTGCGACAAACCCGCTAGTTACCTCCGATCCAAATGTTCGGTTTTATGCTGGTGTACCCATAACTAACCCTGAAGGATATGCATTAGGAACGCTTTGTGTAATTGACCGTGTACCAAGAAACCTCTCGCCAGAACAAGTTGAAGCGTTACGAATCATTGGTCGCCAGGTAATCAAGCAACTAGAAATGCGGCGCAACTTAGCAAGTTTTGTATTGGCGAGTCATTCACGCAAACAAGCAGAGAAGGGACGCAAACAATTTTTTAAAAGAGTAGCGGTTGGGTTTGGGTTAGCATCGGCAATTTTAGTTTTGATTGGTGTAATTTCTTATCAAAATACACGCATATTGATTGATGCTAGTAATCAGGTACAAAAAACCCAAGGAAAAATCAATAAACTGGAAGAATTACTGTCCGAGATAAAGGATGCTGAAACTGGACAACGTGGTTATATCCTCACTGGGCAAGAAATTTATCTGGAACCTTATCAAGCAGTAGTTGCAAACATTGATCGAGAAATTGTAGAACTGAAGAATTTAATCACAGATCAACCTAGCCAACAAAAGCAGTTTGCCACCCTTGAATCTCTGATAGCTGCAAAACTTGCCATACTCAAGCAGACTATATACCTGCGTCAAAATCAGGGATTTGACGCAGCGTTGCAGGTAATCCAGACAAATCGGGGAAAACATATTATGGATGATATCCGCAAGATCATCCATAATATCGCAACTGAGGATAGAGGGTTGCTTCAACAGCAGTCACAAGCTGCAAGAACCAGTGCAAAAAAGACGGTTTTGACACTTGCGATCGCTATTTGTCTAGGTTTTCTGATTCTGGCTATAGTCTACTACTTTATTTATTGGGAGGTAAAAGAACGTAAATTAGCAGAGGAAACACTAAACCAAGAACGCAACTTTATCTCAGCAGTCCTTGATACAGCCAGTGCTTTGGTAATAGTTCTGGATACACAAGGGCAAATCGTTCGCTTCAATCAAGCTTGCGAACAAAAAACTGGTTACTCATTTGATGAGGTAAGAGGAAGGCATTTCTGGAACCTGTTTCTAATTCCTGAAGAAGTAGAACCAGTTAAAGCAGTTTTTGAGCAGTTGCGAACTGGTGAAGCCTCTAAAGAATATGAGAACTATTGGGTAGCAAAGGATGGCAGTCGGCGGCTGATTTCATGGGCTAACGCTATTTTGGAAGACGAAAATGGTAGTATTGAATACATTGTTAGCACAGGTGTAGACATCAGCGATGTCTACGACGAGCTTCGCTTACGCAAACGAGCAGAACAGCATCTCAAAGCCCAGTATTCTACAACCCGCGTCTTAGCGAAGTCCACAACAATTAATGAAGCCATGCCCCAAATCTTGCAAGGAATCTGTGAGAGTTTGGGATGGGATTTCAGTGAAATTTGGATGGTAGACAAACAAGTAAATCTACTGTACTTGCTAAATTCTTGGTATGAACCATCTCCCGATATGCAAGAATTTGAAATCCTCAGTCAGCAGACTTCCTTTGCATCAGGAATTGGCCTACCTGGTCGTGTATGGGCGAGTGGTGAACCTGTTTGGATAACTGATGTAGTTAAAGATAACGTTTTCATCCGCTCTCAAATCGCTGCCCAAGTAGAACTGCATGGAGCTTTTGGTTTTCCGATCCGTAGTGGTAAAAACATTCTTGGTGTCATTACCTGCTTTAGCCATGAAATTCAGCAAGCTGACCCAGATTTGGCAAAAGTGATAAATTCTATTGGTGAGCAAGTAGGGCAGTTTATTGAGCGCAAGCAAGCAGAAGAAGAACTCCAACGCCAAAATTTGCGATCGCAACTATTCACTGAAATCACCCTGAAGATTCGTCAGTCTTTGCAAATCAAAGAAATCCTCCAAATCAGTGTTACGGAAGTCCAAAAAATTCTCCATAGCGATCGAGTTTTGATTTATCAACCCTTGACAGATGCATCTGAATGCACTGTGGTTGAAGCAGTAGTTTCTGGCTGGCTGGCAATTAAAGAGAAAAAGCTCACCGATGCTTACTTTCAAACGGAATATGCACAGCAGTACTATTTACAGCAGTATCGTCAAAAAAGGGGTAAGGCGCTTGCTGACTTAGATATAGTCGAAGTCCAAAAAAGGCATATAGAATTACTGGAACAATTTGGGGTCAAATCCAATTTGGTTATACCCATTCTTGTCAAAGAAGAACTCTGCGGTTTGCTGATTGTCCACCAGTGTAGCAGTTCCCGCCAATGGTCTAGCTTTGAAACTCATCTTTTACGGCAAATAGCTGACCAAGTAGGTATTGCCTTAGCCCAAGCCCAAATGTTATATGCAGAAACTCAACAGCGACGAGAACTCGAAATTGCCCGCCAACAAGCTGAATTAGCTTCTAAAACCAAAAGTGCTTTTTTGGCGAACATGAGTCACGAAATTCGGACTCCGATGAATGCTGTATTAGGGATGACAGGTTTAATGTTAGAAACTCCCTTAAACCCTGAGCAACGGGATTTTATCGAAACCATTCGCATTAGTGGAGACGCTCTTTTAAGTCTCATCAACGAAATTTTGGATCTATCCAAACTTGAAGCTGGGGAAATGGCACTAGAAACTCTAGATTTTGACTTATCTACCTGTGTAGAAGAAGTGTTGGAATTATTAGCTCCCCCAGCCCATAATAAGGGATTAGAAATTGCAGCGTTAATCTATCCCAACGTTCCTACCCAACTCCAAGGTGATGCTGGCCGCTTGCGGCAAATTCTCATGAACCTGATCAGCAATGCGATCAAGTTTACCAGGGATGGAGAGGTAATAGTCCGGGCAGAATTGCGATCGCAAACTTCGACTACAGCCACTATTTATTTTTCCATCGCAGATACTGGTCTTGGCATTACCCCTGAAGACCAATGTAAACTCTTTACGCCATTTACCCAAGTAGATGCTTCTATCACCCGTAAATATGGCGGTACAGGTTTAGGATTAGCCATCTGCAAGCAACTCGTAAGCTTGATGGGAGGAGAAATTGGCGTAGAAAGTCGATTGGGAAAAGGATCTAAATTTTGGTTTGAAGTAACTCTTCGCCAGCAACTTGACCCGATTTCCTCAAAAAGCGATCGCGAACTTTTGCTGAATCGACGCTTGTTAGTGGTAGATGATAATGCCACTAATCGCAAAATCATCCACCATCAAGCTACTCGTTGGGGGATGCAGGTAGATCAGGCTGCTTCAGCTACTACTGCACTCATTGCTATTCAGGAGGCTGCCAAGCAAAAAAATTTCTATGACATTGCTGTGATTGATATGCAAATGCCAGAAATAGATGGCATGACTTTAGGAGAACAAATTAAGGCAAACTCAGCGATCGCTAGTCTACCTTTGATTATGCTTACCTCTACTAATCAACGCGATGAAATCCAACGGATGCTAAAAATAGGATTTGCGGCTTATTTGGTCAAACCTGTTAAGCCGTCTCGACTCCTCGATACCATCATGACTATTTTAGGAACGCAGATAAAGGAGGAGACAGAAGTTAAAATTCAGAATTCAGAATTTAAAAGTCAGGAGTTAAAACTAAAAAATTACGAAAACAATAGCAACGATCATTCTCCTAGCTCCCGCCTCCCGGCTCGTGACTCACATAAATTAAGAATTCTCGTAGCTGAAGATAATCTAGTGAATCAAAAAGTAGCTTTGAAGCAACTTCAAAGTCTGGGTTATAGCGCTGATGTCGCTGGTAATGGCAAAGAAGTTTTACAGCTATTAGAAAAAATTCCCTACAATTTAATTCTGATGGATTGCCAAATGCCAGTTCTCGACGGTTTAGAAACCACAAAAGAAATTCATCGTTGGCAAGAAAGCAGCTTTGCTAGTGGTCGTCGTCCTATAGTAATTGCGATGACGGCTAATGCCATGAAAGAAGACCAACAAATGTGTCTAGATGCCGGAATGGACGACTATCTAAGTAAGCCAGTAATGAAAGAAAAATTGGACGCGGCGCTACAGCGTTGGGGAAATGTGATATTCATGGTCAAAGAAACAGATGCCTTAGAGCAGAAAGTTTCTCCAACAGATACAGGTTCAGTTAATCTCCCAATTGATTGGGAACGCTTGCATCAACTCTCGGAAAACAACCCAGAATTTGAATTGGAACTACTGCAAATGTTTGTTGAAGATATGCAACCTCGGCTAGAGATCATTAAAATAGCGATCGCATCTCATGATTTTGACCAAATAGCGCTTCAATCACATCAAATTAAAGGTACTAGTATCAATATGGGAGCAACAACGATGCATCTGACAGCAGAAAGACTAGAACAACTAGCTTACAATCAAGAACGTCGAGGTACTACTAACTTAATCTCAGACTTAGAGGATTTTGTTAAACGCATTCAAGAATTTTTAACCAACACTGCTAACTCTGCCAATTCTAAAATCTAAAATTGAATGACTCCCAACTCCTACTGTAACTTTAGTAAGATTTACTAATAAATAAACAGTAACGATGATCTCCTGTCGGCTTATAACTCAACTTATCGGCAATGACGGACATAATTTTTAAACCACGCCCACGTGCTTGCTCATTCTCCTCAAATTCCGATATTTGTTGCAATTGCTGCTCTAAGTCAAAAGGTTCCCCTTGAGACCAGATCCGAATTTCTATATATTTATTTAACCGCACAGCTTCTATCTCAATAGGAGTTTCAAGAGGTAATTTTTTGTGGGCATGTTCAACAATGTTAGTAAAACCTTCTATCATCAGTGTTTGACATTGCCACCAAATTTCTTTATTGGCAATAGGTGGTTGATTTATCTGCTCGAACCAAGATAATACCTGATGGGATACTGTGAGGTCTGTGTTGACTTTTAGAGAAATTTTATTTTTCACTTCTTAACCAATAAAATATTTTTAAATCATTATATTCGTAAATGAATTTATTGAATTTGAGTATTTTCACTATACATTTTAAACTAAATTTCATATAAGTTTAATTAGAGTAATTGCTTCTTTTTAACTCTACTTAGTAAAATTTAACTTATGTTTAAAATTCTGGTTATTGATGATGACCCTATAGTGCGGACAGTACTGAAAAAAACACTCCAAAATCAGGGTTATGATACCACTGTAGCCAGCAATGGCGAGGAAGGAATTACACAAGCACAATTATTACATCCGGCTCTGATTATCTGTGACTGGATGATGTCCCAGGTAGATGGGTTAGAAGTGTGTCGTCGAATTAGAACAGATCCAGAGTTGACAACTACTTTTTTTATTCTATTGACCGCTAGGGGAGCAGTTCGAGGAGAGGAGGAAGATCGAGTTAAGGGACTTGACGCTGGAGCCGATGAGTTTATCTCTAAACCAATAGAGATGAATGAATTGAAAGCACGGGTAAGAGCAGGGCTAAGATTACACCAGCTAAATCAGGATTTACAAAGTAAAAAAGAAGCTTTGGAGACACTAAATCAAGATTTACAAACCCAAAAGCAAATTTTGGAAGCAGAATTAGCTGAGGCTGCTGATTATGTGCGATCGCTTCTACCCTTACCCCTTGTTGGAGCAGTAACTACAGAAAATCTGTTTATTCCCTCAGCCCAGCTAGGGGGCGATTGCTTTGACCATCATTGGATTGACGAGGATAATTTGGCAATTTATTTGTTGGATGTATCAGGTCATGGGGTTGGTTCAGCCCTCCTATCTGTATCAGTGTTGAATGTTTTGCGATCGCAATCTCTACCAAACACTAACTTTTGTCAACCAAGTGAAGTCCTGAAAGCCCTCAATCACGCCTTCCAAATGAGCAAGCACGGTGATAAATATTTCACAATCTGGTATGGAGTTTATCATCGCCTTAAACGTCAACTCATTTATGCCAACGCCGGACATCCACCAGCTTTACTGTTATCTACTACCTCTACAAGAAGTATCCAAGTTAAACAGCTAAGTTCTTTAGATTTACCAATCGGCTTTTTACCTGACGTTCAATTTGAGGATGCTGTTTTTGATATCCAAGAAAACAGCACTTTATACATCTTTAGTGATGGTGCTTATGAAATTAAGCAGTTAGATGGGAAAATTTGGGGTATTGATGCTTTCATTGACTTACTAATCGAATATACCCGGAAAGATCCGCGTAACCTAAATCAACTATTAGCGAATATTCTCACCTTAGATACTAAAGATAATCTTGATGATGACTTATCTTTAGTAAAAGTTAACTTTAGTTAGTAATAGTCAAATGTGCATATTCAAATTTTGTTTTTGATAGGAGCTTGCTGTGTTGCCAATACATGGCGCTTGAATTCATCTTGATCAGCAAAGGTTTGAAAAACCCTATCCATTTTAGTCAGTTCAAACAACATCCTGACTTGATCACTGATAGAACAGACAAAAAGTTTACCATTAGCATTTCTTACTATTTGCACTGCTGATACTAAAGCACCTAAACCAGAGCTATCAATAAAGGTTACTTGTTTAAGATCAAGCAACAAAATCTTGGCTCCATTGTCCACCACAATGTTGCTAACTTGACGACGTAGTTCATTACCTCTAATACCATCTATAATCCCAGATAATTCTAGTATTGTTACACTTAAACTCATGGTTATTTCCCATTTTTTGCTTGAAAACTATATATTTCTATTTTGGCATTGTTCTAATGGAAACTGCAAGAGAGATAGCAAGATTTTTACGATTTATATGCAATTAGCTATTTTTGATGACTTGGTGATTATTAGCTATTGCTGTGAAAAAGCTAGCATCTACACATTGTCGGGAAATTTCAAAAGCTTCAAAATATCCATCCTTCTGACCTAACTCTCGTGCCCAAAAACGAGATAAAAAGAGTTAGTCTAACTAAGAATGTAAAGCTTTGTATCAGCTTTCAACGTTTCTGGTTATTAGTATATTTTTTACTAATGAACCAAAAGTTAATAAATACTGAAGAGTAAGCAAGTAAACATCATTTTATTTAATATGCGATCACAAGTGATATCAAGCAACTCTAATTGTTGAGATTGCTTATATAGCGTTTCCTAATCACATGATGTACATCATAGCCCCCTATCGAAGAGCG
>JAHCSU010000596.1 GCA_023522315.1 Nostoc sp. CCCryo 231-06 | reverse complement strand
CAAACCTGATTATTGTCTGAAAAACTGTACTTTTTGATACGGTTTTGGGAAAATTTGTTTAGAGATATTACATAAGCAAAACTAATAAATTGGAGAAAAAGGCAAGGGTAGCTCCCGCACCAGAACAATCTTCTGGCCCTGTGTCTTGGAATTTTTGTAAAGTATTGAGGTGAAGAAGTAAAATTTTTGACTTAAAGGATTAATTCGTTTGGCTATGACTGCAACTACCCCGGTTTTAACCGATAATCAAACGTTAAAAGAAGTGGTTAACTGTTTAGCAGAAAATGTTCCAATTAAAACTCAAGGTAATTGCGAACAGAAAAATATATTTGAAATTTTAATTCGAGCAGCCACTCAAAGAGACAGCATTGAAAACACTACTAAAGTCTTAAAAAATGTTCCGACCAGTAATGATATCCGTTACCATTTAGATAAATATTCAGACATCACTTCTTTGGAAGAGGATTTAAATAAGGCACTTCCTTTGTCGCTTGCCAACTGGGATACGGCAGGGACAACAGAAAATCGCCATCGATTTTAATCTAATTCCATATTATGGTGAACCATCACCAGCCGAAGCACCTTTTATTTATAGAAGTAAAGCTAAAAGTGGTACTTGCTCTTTTTACGCTTACGCTACTCTCTACGTAATTAAGAAGAATAAACGAGTCACTTTAGCTATTAAAGCTGTTCGGCAACAAGATACAAAAGTAGCGCTTATTACTTATCTTTTAGGGTTAATTGAGCCAATTAAGTTAAAAATTGAGCGATTGTATTTAGATAGGGAGTTCTTTTGTGTCCCAGTAATTCGTTGGTTGCAAGCTTTGGATATTCCATTTTAAATGCCAGCTATTATTCGAGGCAAACATGGAGGAACTAAACAATTAATTAGAGGTAGGCGTAGCTACAAAACCAGTTACACAATAAAGCAGCGATAAATATGGTTCAGTAACTTTTAGTGTGTGGATAGTTTGCACATATAAAAATGGTAAAAGACGAGAGCATGGGCGGGAATTTTTTGTTTACGCTGTTTATAAAGTTAAGTTAACCTTGCAGCTTATACATGATGACTATCGTCTGCGTTTCGGGATTGAGAGTAGTTATCGTATGAAAAACCAGTGCCGCATCAAAACTACTATCAAAAATCCCACAATTCGGCTTTTATTTGTAGCTTTGGCATTCTTAATTATTAATGTTTGGATTTATCTAGTATGGCATTATATTAGCCGTTTAAAAAGAAGCACTAGACAAGTTTTTTCTCATCTATTTACTCTCAAACAGATGCTTGAATTTTTACGCCAAGTAATAGACCGTAACTATGGAGTAGCCTGCGAAATTTATTTACCGTCGGGCTGATTTTGGTCGTTTCGCCACTATCTGTATAAGTTCAACTTATAGTTTTTCTCTCGAAATCGGCTGTTGTACATTCCTGAATAAACGGTATCACAGGCTACTATTTTTTAGCGATCGCAAAAGTTTTCGGTCTACTGA
>JAHCSU010000595.1 GCA_023522315.1 Nostoc sp. CCCryo 231-06 | reverse complement strand
GGTCAAGCCTAGAAAGCTTGCCAATGCTAGCTTTTGCTTTAAGTTGACACCAATGAGCAGTGCCGTGCCCCTATGGGTGTACCTCACGTAAACGAGAAACGGTATATCTGCCTGGAGGCAGCAGCCGTTAATCAGCCACTCCCATGCAAAGTATAGAAAGGAGAGACGCATAAATTACAGGTTTGAAACCTACCCTTGTCGGTAAAGCCTCATGTAAACGCAAGTATATCGATAAAAGTGATGATATTATTTTTCAAATACTTTTAGCTTTAGACAAATAAATCTAGATAAACAGTATACGTCTATACAAAAGTAAATGTTCATTAATTACATTTTGATATATGCAATATGTATTTTAAAAAGCAATAATTTGCAATTTTATTTGATTCAGATATTTATATAAATGATGACAAAATAAATTCTGTTTTTCCATTTAAATAAATATAATGAATTTATGAAGGAAACATAATCAATTTATAAAGCAAGTGTAATTTTTATGGCAGAATCCGATCGTGCTTTAAATATTAAAATTATTAATAAATCAGATGAAGTCCAATCGTATCAAACTTAAACATGTTCTTAAAATACTTTATGGTTAAAGCTAAAATGCTCATTCAATACGTAATTAAATGAATATTAAGATATCTTTCTAAGCTCGGTACGAACAAATTAATCATTTTCTTCATGAAATGTATAGTTAATAAAGAAGTTTTGTCAGGCTCGGTTTAAAAGCCTTAAATAGCTTCCAATTGGATGCAAAGTCAAAATATGGATGTGGAGAGTGAATGGGCGAGAAAAATTATTCTCGCCAGAAAGATTATGTCGTAGCGAGTCATGAATAGACAGGACTCATCCAGGGGAGACCTGAGACAGACATCTCAACGATTAGAGTGGGAAAAGAGCCAAATGCCTTATACAATTCCTAACAACAGTTGCGTTGGATGTGACAACTGCCGCCCCCAATGTCCTACGGGTGCAATCAGAATAGAGGACAATGAATACTGGATTGATCCTGGTCTTTGTAATAATTGTGAGGGCTATTATTCAGAACCGCAATGTGTAATAGCTTGTCCAACTAATTCTCCGATTCCTTGGCAGTCGAAAAAGGGGAGATGCAAAGTTGAACCGAGAGATGCTAGCAGTTTAGACTTGTTTTCTAACGGCAAGAATAATCCATTTGCTTCTGCGATCGCAATTTGGGAAGCTTGTAATGTACTATCACAACGCACATCCCTACATTGGGAAACCGATGAAGAAGGCTACATAAGTTACAGCCGACAAATCAATCAGGGCCGAGGTGCGATCGCTTTTCACATCCAAGATCCCTTCAAAGTTAACGACAAGGCCACAGATATAGCAGCAATTGAGGGGCTTGACATCAGAGCGGCTTGCATACATCTAATTTTTGCAGCTTATGCTACAGCTTTAGATCAACCTTGGGAGCAAGAATTTGCGATCGATGAGCGACAAATTGAGAAATATTTGGGGATGGAGAAACGCAAAGATTTAAGCAAAGCTGCCAAACTGGCTTTAATGAAAAATCTTGTCCAGCAAGCTTGCTCCCTGGTTATCTCCATTGACTGGCCTCAACAAGGTCGAATTAACGGATTCTCTATTACAAACACCCGCTTATGGCATTTAGTGGATATTCAGCACCACTTTCAAGAAGACAATCTTGGATGCAAATATCTTATTGGGCTAACTTTTAAAGTAAAAGCAGGTATTTGGGCACAATATTTCTTAAATAAACAAGCATGTAAAGAGCGAACTGCATTCTATCAATACGGCAGTCTCCCTAAAACGCTGCTAACCACAGTCATGAGCATTTGGCAGCAACATGAAGGCGCAGTCCGATTAATGCTGTGGTTGCTGTTTAAAACCAAAATGGGTAAAGAACAACGCATTACTATTCCTACCTTGTTGCGTATTGCTTACGGTGAGGAAAAAGTCGCCCTTGCATCCAGACAACGGGAAGAACGCAAACGTCTGCTGCGAACTTTTGAAAGCGATTTAGAAATTCTCAATCACTATGGAATGAAACCACTTTTCGATCCAGTTACCTACCCACCAGAAATTCAACCTTTATGGGCGAAGTTAGTTGATCTTCCAGAAGATCCAGATGAAGCATTAGAATTTTGGACTAATGACGGTGGTGCTGAAACTCGCCTCACAGATACAGGCCCCCGTGGGAAATGGAATCTCTTAATGAATGCGCGGATTTTAGCTTTTGAACTCCCACCAGAATGGGAACAGCAAATTTCAGAATCGGAAAAAAAGAAAACAAGAACTGCTAAAGCCAAAAGGAAGACTAAAGCTACAAACGATTTGCTGGGTGAACAGATTTTGCAGGCGCGAAAAAATTTGAATCTCTCTCAAAGAGAATTGGCAAAGCTTACAGGTAAAAGCCAAAGCTGGATTCGAGATATCGAAAATGGCCGTTTAAAAGCCAAATTAGAAGACCAAATACTTTTACGAAAAGTCTTGAATATGACTTAATCTTGATTCGGAATTTAAACGCAGAGGGAAACGCAAAGGGACGCAGAGATTTTGTTACGAATTTGTGCAGCATTATACTAAATACAGTAAGACTCCGCGTACCTCTGCGCTTCCCTTTGCGTCCCTCTGCGTTTAAAAAATCTTCTCTTTTACGTACTATAACTCATCACCTTACTAGAAGTAAGCCAAAGACTACCTACAGCATATTTAGTAACTACCAACTCTCGTGTAGCATTGCATGAACTCTTCAGTTGTTGAGTCTTGGTTTCATCTTTCACAAGTTTAGCCTGGTAAGTGTAGAGAGAACCAGAAGGTTGTTCAAAACTTAGCTCACCCAGAATAGTATTATTATCTAAACTTTGCTCCAAAATTTTGCCTGCAACTTTGTAATTAAACCAATCCCATCCATTACAAAGCATTAGTTCTCTTTCCAAAACCTGAAGTGCAGCAGGCAGAATTCCCCAGCCTCTATATACTTTATTTAAGCATTGAATATCGCCAGTACGAGTCAAAATCGATCTAAATGAATCTATATCTATACGGCCGTAATATCTTCCTTCTGGCAAGTCTATAATTGTTGGTGCAAAACGATGTCCACCAAAGTGTGATGATTTCCAAATTCGCACATTATCCAAGCACAAATCAGAATTGCTTGCTGTAACATTGAAGTAAAAGGGAGCGCCATATCTGGCACAACATTTATCATGGCTACCGTGGGTACAAACTAAAATATCTTTAGTTGTACTCATTTCTATCTCATAATTAGAACTGACACCCCATAACCATTTTTGGACAACTGCTGCTACTTGCTCAATATTTGCTAGCTTAAACTCTTGCTTATGGTATCCATTACTTAACCCCTCTTGTTTTTGATAAATCAAAAGCGTGGTGTGATTTACTTTGTGTGATACATCATTAGCAATTAAGAGGAATCTAATTGGTAGTTTAGCACGCTTCACCTCCTCTACCAAAATCCTCAAATTGTTGGGCACCCATTTGGAATTAAAAGCTTCAGATGTCCAAGGTAAAGGACACTCAACTAAAATATAAGTTTGATAATTGGTGGCGCTACCAATAACATCTTCTCCCGCTTGCAGTGAATCGTCAGAACAAAAAAAAGTATTCATCTCGCTGTACTCATTAGCGTATTTTATGGACAAAAGGTATTACAAAATACAAGTGTGTTCTTAACTACAATATCCTTGGCTAAAGGAGATAAAAAAGAACAATATTCATTTCCCAGTTAAAACTAGGTAGCCACTTTATAACATCATTATTTATCAAGGTCTTTCCGGTTAATAAAGTCTCCACAATAGAGATAAACAGCATCAAAATAGATTTTTCCGTATGCGCGGCGTTAATTTTGTATCTAGTTTTATTGTTATTTGGTATTTTGTAAATTTTCGCTTGCTGAAGCTCGGCTTTTCTGAACTTGGTTTCTTTCGCAAAATCAAATATGTTCAATCTTGTGCAATCGCTTAGAGAGTAACAGGCGATCAACTCGCTTACAATGTGGATGTAGCTGATATTACAATCAAAAATATTGCTAGTACCAACATCGTTATTTAAAGTTTTGCTGAAATTTTTTACATAGCTAGTTACAGTTGTTGTTTTTACACATAAGGATATAATTTTATGTTGTTTTTGTAAGTTAGATATTCCTAAAGATAGATGCCAAAACACCTGATAAACAGATATTCGTTTGGTAAGCCAATACTGTTTTAAATCTTTTTTATCTGCTTTTAATGTATTTATCCATGTATACATGTTGCGAATAATTATCAATTAGCTTAGAAAAAATAAAAACAATTAAATTAGGGGTAAATGGTTTATTGCCCCGTACTTCATGCGTGATAAGTTAATGATCAAAATTAGTGACTAATTATTAGCTGCGTCACTGACATCAACATTAACAAACCTAGTATTTACCCTTTTACCTAATCTAACTTCCTGAAGCTGATGTCAGGGTTTGATTATATGTATATGCCTTGACTGTAACTGAACTCAATAATAAATGCAAGTATTTGAGAATTTTTCTAATTTCTTTACTGTTTTTTGCTGGTTAAACCAAGGTTAACGGGAATTTTATAGTGGAAATACCTCACTTCAGCAAGCATTGATTCTTTCAATACAATAGATAAATTTTGCAATTGTGACAAATTGTTGCCAGTAATATCATGTCCGCATAATTAGTTGTGATTCCCACAGTCATTGCACCCCACACGCC
>JAHCSU010000594.1 GCA_023522315.1 Nostoc sp. CCCryo 231-06 | reverse complement strand
GTTTACGTGAGGTACACCCGTAGGGGCACGGCAGTGCCGTGCCCCTACACTTGGCGATATAATGTTGTACCGCATGTGAATGGGAACTGCTATATAAAGTAAATATTAAGTAGGGTGTGTTACGGCTGTGTAGGAATTTGAGGGTTTGAGAAAATCTAATTTAGCCTTATCTCCCAAAATTTTTTAATATTTACATCTCTAATATGGAAAATTTCTAAATTTGTCATGATTTACGTAAACTAAAGTCTTGTTTCTAGAATTTTGCTGATTTTTCTTCTTCAAAAAACGTTTGTATATTCCGAATGAAACAGTATTACCAAGCTAATCCCGATGAGACAGTAATACTCAGGCTCTTTTTCCAAATAACTCGTTAGTTAACTGGCTACCAAAAATCAAGACACTAAAGACATATAGTAAAAGGTAAATAATATGTATCATCCTCAAATGTTGCCAACAACTGTAGCAGCCAATAGTAACTTACATCAAGTAATCGTGAGTGAAGCAACAAAGGATAAAGAACAAACGCATGAATTAACTATTACTGATATAGCAATATCTTTATCCCCTGTTGGCTTTGTAATTAGTTGGATGGTTTTTTTCCTAATATTGCGGAAAATCCGGGCACTTTTAGATTATAAAATGGTGTTTTCCGCCAAAGCTTTACACAAACTTCCCTGTAAAAACTGTAGTTTTTATTCCAATAATCATTATCTAAAATGTGCAGTCAACCCTTCTATTGTTCTGACAGAAGAAGCGATGAATTGCTCCGAATACTCACCCAGCAAGAAAATTTCTTCCTCCAAAAATCCCTTTGGCTAGAAACATGATGCCTCTATGGGGTGTAGATTACTGGGTTCCTTTAGGTGATTTGTTTGTGGATGTGAACATCCTACAGGAACTGAGCAGTAGTCGGAAATCAAAACTCGATGATCTGTGACAAGATTTCACAACCGGGATGCAGAGATATTCGGGCGATCGCACTGCTGCCTCAAGACAATGGACAGTATGTTTGTCAAATGTCAGCGTCTCTAAGCGATTTTACCAGAGGGGACATACAGTGCTATGTCAAACAAAGGAACACGCGATCGCCATTGCCTTAGAACAACTAGCCGATTAGTATCGCCGAATAGCGGAAGAACGATAACCATGTTCTTGAATATTCGGATCAGGCAATAAAGTTGCCGTTGCGGCAAAATTATGCTTTAAATCACAGTTAGTTAGCTGAAACCTTTGATTTACTAAGTGGGCGATACTGGATTTGAACCAGTGACCCCATCCGTGTGAAGGATGTGCGCTACCCCTGTGCTAATCGCCCAAGACTCTTTACATTATCATAACTTACTTAGATTTACGGTTGCAAAAATATATTTAAACAAGGTGTAAGTTCCAGGGCTATTTCGTTCTAAACAGAAACCGCCCAGAACTGAAGTTCACAGGCTTTT
>JAHCSU010000593.1 GCA_023522315.1 Nostoc sp. CCCryo 231-06 | reverse complement strand
TCAAAGGTGGTAAACATAGATTGACTGACCAACCCATCAAACAGCTGAGACTCATTGATGGTCACAAAATGGGTAGGATGATTCGCATCTGTTGTAGCATAAAGATAGGAGAGTCGCCACAGACTTTGGTAATCCGCTAGCAAATTATGCTGAGTTTGTGCCATCAGCATTTGCCAAGCGGGTTTGGTAAGTTCGAGCCCAAAATCTTGGGCGTGTTGCTGTAGCAGTTGTTCGCGTTGCTGCTCTTGATAAAGATGGCATTCGATGATGTGACCAAATTTATCGCAAAGTAAAAAAAACGCACTGCTTTGGTTTTTTTTATCGTATTTATCACTGATAATGACTAAGCAATTGCTCGAATTGCTTGTCGCAAATTGCGCTAATTCTGCCAACGCCTCTTTATCGGGTTTATGATTACCGTGAACGATAATGGCTTTGTTGTCGTCAAACAGTGACAGACTGCTTAGCTCTGCTAAAACCGCTTGCCATGGTTTGGCGCTGGTAATAA
>JAHCSU010000592.1 GCA_023522315.1 Nostoc sp. CCCryo 231-06 | reverse complement strand
GTATTCATCCCGTTTCTACGGGCGTTGAACCCTCGTAGTTTGGCAGAGGTATTGAATCGGGCTTAGTTTAACTGTGGGAATTAGTTCGGCTGCGATGGCATGGCAGGGAACCAGCAGCAACAGAATTTACTTCTGTGTCAAAACCCCAAAGAAAACATTGGTGTGTCAGGACAAAAATAACCGTCCTTTTCGCATGACCCCCTTTTATTGGGAGCAATGGAAGCTAGAAGGAATGCCGCGCCAAGTAGTGAGAGATCCAGCGATCGGGGTTAATGGGCTGGTGAAAGCGACTAACCCATACAAACCGTTTTGGGCGTTTGGGGGATTCCTGGGGTTTGCGCTTGCTGGCTGGATCTTGCGCCATTGCCAGGATGAGGAGAATACAGAGGGCAGTTTTTGTTGACATCGCCCAAAAGAGGGATGCAGCAAAGGCAGAAATGGCTGCACGTTCCGAGTTACTAGACAGCTACCGGGACATTGCTGTTAGAGAGGTCGAGCTACAAGCAGATTTGGATTTAATCGCTAACGATCGCACTGTTGACATCCAAAAAGCCGAGATTTACGCTCACACTGAAATTGAAGTTACCCAGCTAGAAGCGACTGATGCAATTTTTTCAGCGCAAACCGCAGGCATGACCGAGGAACAGAAGGCAGATTATATTAAGCAGTTACGGGAAATAAAAACCCCTTACTTGCAAGGTTCCCAAAGTTTTCCACAGACCATTAACCCCAAGGATAAATTAGAAGATTCTGCGCCTGGGGTGATTGCAGATAATAGCGCAGCTTCACCCGATGCCTGGGTACAAAACTTAGTCAAACAAACGTGTTTAATTTGGGGGAACCAGGGGGGCGGTAAGTCGTGGCTTGCTCGTTACGTTGCTAAAAAGAAAAAACAAGCTGGTTATCGAGTGGTTGTCCTCGACCCGGACTCTAACCGCAGCGAATGGCGAGGCATTGAAAGTTATCACTCATGGTCGGATATAGAACATTAGTACTTCAAGCGCAAAAACCTGTAGTTGTAATTTTGGCATCAGAATCTATATTAAAAGAAGCTGGAACTTCTTTAGAAGAGTTAAAATCAAAAGCCAACAACTTTTTTATCGTCTGAAATCTTTTTGGTAGGCGGATAAAATCTGCAAGTGTTATTCCAGAGTAAGCGATTGCTACCAAAGAGCAAGGGTTTCGTGAAATATTCTTTTTTCAGCAATGAACTTCATAGAACCGAAGTCAAAATGGGAGCGATGCGATTTTGTTAGATCGGACTTTAATTCTCAGTTACAGACCTAGATTCTCAATAAAAACAGTTATTTGGCTGCGATCGCACCCCTAAATACCTGATTTAGTACCCGAATTTTAAGCACCTCACAAAATCGCATTGCTCCCTATTGGGAAATTGCAGTTGTGGATGGGGTGTTAGTTGAATGGGAGGAGTAGCGTGATCACAGACATTGTTTATGAAGCAGCAATAAAGCATATATAAAGCTGTTATTAAGTGTTTGGTAACTGTCTTAAGTATCTTAACTTTCCTTGCATTATTATCAGAATGGTGAGATGTTGAAAAAGCTCAAGTTTGCCGATTTCCAGCTATCCTAAGCCGATCGCTGGAAATTGGAAAGGACTCCATGAATTTAGTAGCGGTATGGACGCGGTGATAACGCTCTAATCAGTTTTGAACACAAGATGCTATCAATCGGTATTGTGGGTTAAAAACAAAATTTCTAGCCCTGTACATCAATATTATTCCTGTTCAACAGTAAAAAGAAACATATCGGTTTTCAAATCTGAGTCCGTGTAAATTCAAGTAATAAAGGAAAAGACAAATGGTTACTTATCCGATAGTATTGATTCCAGGATTAGCAGGAACAAGGCTCAAAACACATAATAGAAGTCAGTCACCAACAGAAGGAGTAACAAAGGGTAAACTTTGGCTGGGTGAAGATATGACACCGCCAAAAGAGAATGAAAAAGTGGATGAAGGGACAGATGTACCATCCCTGCCATCAAATGTAGTCGGACTTAATGCACCAGCCGATGATATCAAGGTACCTGAATCTACCGAGCATGAGCGTGTAACGAATTGGAAAAAAAACCTGAAATTGAAGGATCATAATGGCATAACCCCAGAAGTAGAAGAAGACCAAAATCCGTTGCTAGCAAAAGATAACCCAACAATTCAATTTAATCGACCAGTGGATGGAATAGATGGGATTAAAAATTTAGCTGTTTCTCAAAGTGAGTTAGATACGATTATTTTCGGAATAAACAACCCACTGACTCCTGAAAATAAGCGAGAAGAGTACCGACAATTGCACGCAGCTTTGCTAAAAATTAATTACTTTTCAGAATTAGTCACTGCATTGTTAGAAACTCCTGAGTACCGGGGTGAATTGGGTGTGTTACCTGCAAACATAATAGCTGCACCCTATGATTGGCGAATAAGTCCAGCAGCTTTGGAACAGCGATATCAATATTTCTCTAATCTCAAGAGTACTATAGAGGAATTATATAAACCAAACCTCTTCATACTCAAGCCAGCTACACCTGTGGTAATAATAGCCCAGAGTCTGGGAAATAGGGTAACGCAATATTTCTTGGAGTGGATCAAAAATGATCCCTCCGCAGGACAAGCATGGATAGATAAACATATAGAACGATACATAGCAGTTAGCGCACCGTGGCTAGGTGCGCCATTAGGAATTCGTTTGCTGTCAACAGATGATGAATTTAATCTAGGAGGAGCAAGTTTATCAGGCATGAAAAAGGTATTACAATCTTTTTCAAGTCTTCCTTGGCTATTGCCAGTAACAGAAGCGCAGTACCAATATTTCAGTACAAGAGATTTTTCGTTGATCAGAAAAGAAGGTGTTGGTGAATCAGAAACAATCGATCCCAACGACTTTACATCAGAAACAATCGAAAGAACATTAATACTTGGAGGATCTGAAAATACGACACTGAAATATATTAAGGATTATTATGAAAAAGATCCGAATTTCAGTGAAGAGCAATTTGGCAGTAAAGCGGTAACAAGCCCACCTGTTAAGAATATCGATGTCATTTATTCAACTGGTTTTACCACACCAGTAGGAGCATACTACTATCAAGAAGAAAGAGAACTCAAAGTAGCGAGTTATTTGGGTAAGGGCGAATCTGGATTACCAGACGGAAACTTTATTGTAAAAAATGGAATAAAATTTGAAACACCCAATAAAACAGAACAAGTGATAAAAGATGATGGAGCAACTAATTCAGGAGATGGAGTAGTTGCGTATGGCAGCTTGGCATACTTTAAAAAATGGGCAAAAACCCCAGATGTCCAAGACCAAACAATAACTGCATATCCATTTGTTAAGACTCAACCAAGCGAAGATGAAGCTAAGTTAGGAATTGATTTAAGCCACAACTCAATAATACGACACCGAAAGGTGATCGAATTAATCTTCAGTTTGTTAGGGATATGATAAACGCTAGGGATTCTAGCAATTAAGTGCATCCATTAATTTTTTTCTAGCCTCTAAAAAAGCACTACTGGTTAATTTTTGGGATTTCCCTTACTCCACAAGATGGATAATTTACTTCTTGGAAATCCCTTAATTTAACCGTGCCATGAAACTATGACTCTGCTTTTATCTACCTAAAATGAACTATGAAAAAGGCATTATTGTGCTGTTTTGGAATAATTTTAGCATTGTGGGCTGGGGTAAGCCCTGTGTTCGCCTTAGAGCCGCCGGCCTTATCACCTGAAAAGCCGGGCTTACTACCCACGTTCTACGACGTACCTGCGGATCTTGTGTTTGGAAAACCGGGTTCGATCATCAGGCTTGAGAGCATCGATGCACCTGACGATGCACGCGCGTGGCGCGTGGTCTATCGCTCGCGGACAGTCTCTAATGCCCAAGTTGCTGTGTCTGGTCTGATCATTGTGCCAAAATCTGCTCAATCGGGCAATGATGTTCCCGTTGTCAGCTGGGCGCACGGGACAGTTGGCGCTTCTCGGTATTGCGCGCCGTCCAACGTTCCCAACCCAGTTAGTGATTTCATCGGCTATTCCTCTTTAGAGAGTACCGTGCCGAATGACTATGGTATACCTGGATTATCAGCCTTTATTAAGGCTGGATACATCATTGTGGCAAGCGATTACCAAGGCTTGGGTGCCGGAGAAAAGCATGAATACGCTGTTGGTCTGAGTCAGGCGCGAAACGCACTTGATATTGTTAGAGCAGCCCGCACAATGACACCAGCAGGTAAGAAGGTCGCACTACTGGGATGGTCACAAGGCGGTCTGGCTGTGGTAACTGCGGGCGAAAACGCTTCTTATGCGCCTGAGCTTGATATTGTGGGCATAGCGGCTTTGGCCCCCGCCAACCCAAAGTCTTTTGGCAATAAGGATATTCCCCCTGAGCAATTGGACGGAGGGCCACGAATCGGTCGCCTCATTCTTCTGCTCAGGAGTTATACCTGGGCGTATCCCGATTTATTGAATTTGAATGATGTATTCACCGATACAGGGAAAAAGGCAGCCGAGTCCGCTGCTCGACAGTGCATCCAGCAGTTGTCGGTAACAGGGAACACCGCAGGAGGAGATTCGTTTCTGTTTAAGGAGAACACTAATCCTGATGCATGGGCGGCTAAATTCGCCGAAAATGCTATCGGACAACATGATTCCAATATCCCTGTGCTAGTCATGCAGGGGAGTAAGGATAACATAATCCCTCCGTTTTCTACAAACCTTTACGTCAAAGACGCTTGTGAACGCCAAACCCCGGTCTTTTACAAAAAATATCCTGGAAAAGATCATCGAACTCTGTTGCCGGCTGCGGAGCATGACTTTACAGCTTGGATCGCCAACCGATTCGCCAACAAATCGGCATTGTCCAATTGCTCTATCGCTGAAATTCAGTAAAGTTGGATAACCCTCAATACTGTTCGAGCAAGCGTTTTTAACTTGGAATTGGGTTTTGGGAAAAGTTATTGGCAGTAAACCAAAAAGTTTTTCCCAAAGAGCGATCGCTAATTAAGCCTACGTAATTTAAAGTGCTATACATTACTTAAATTAAGCGATCGCAGCTAATACCTCTCCCAAACTACACTAATCATTCTTGTTAAACAGTAATCCTGAATTCGCCATTGGGGCTAGTTACTAATAAAAAACCTGGGGAAGTTCTCAAACTTTTCCCAGGATTCTATCTAATCGGTTAAGCCCAAAATCAGGTAAATTAGCTGTTATCCCCTAACAGGCGATCGTAAAATTGGTGCATCTCAAAGAATTCTCGTTTATATCTCCGGTGATAGAAGCAGATGAAGTATTCAGGGCAATAGCTTGGGGGGAGACAAAATACCCTGAAAAGCTTATATGTTAAAGAATGTGGCAATT
>JAHCSU010000591.1 GCA_023522315.1 Nostoc sp. CCCryo 231-06 | reverse complement strand
CTACAGATGACAACCCCGTTACAATTGTTGTGCCAGATGAAGGGAACTTAGAATATACTGCCCCAGAAGAACCCGAAATTAACTTAGATAAAGCGATCGCTACAGAACAGACGGTTAGTACAGACAGCAACCCCAACACTGTTCTGCTAGATGAAACCGAAAAAGATATTGATGAGCCTGTGAGTTCTGTGTGGCTCAAAGGTGAGACGGCAGAGCAGATTTTACAAAATTTAATAGATTTAGCTTTACCCAATTCTGAAGCCCTGCTCAATGATGAAAAGGTTACAGATTCTCCAGTAACACAACCACCGCCTCCATTACTGCTAACTTTAGCTCAGGATACTTACATTGCTCGTTGGGGACAACCTCTTACAATCAATGGACACGTAGAACTCAAAGAAAAGATAAATCTAGATCAGGCTGAAACATTATTCCCCAAAAGCCTGCACGCGCTTGAACTAGAAATTGAACTGCGATCGCCCAAAAACTCGAAAATCTTGACCCAGGTACAGCAACCCTTACCAGATCATGAGTTGCCCTTCACCATCAATACCTCAATTGATATTCCTGCTGACTTTGAATCCAAGTTAATTTTGGCAGATATCACTTTGTATGGTCGATTCGCCGATGTTGGTGAAGTCATCAGGTTAGCCAGCCAGTGCTTCACCATTACAGCAGATGTAACACAATTACTGGCAATCACAGCCGCAGCAACACCTACTACATCCTTAAATGACACCATAGCACCATCTGACTCGTCTGCTGCTGTTACGGAGCCGGAGGCCGTTGTAAGGATCAATTTAAAACTATTCAATCTGGTTAAGATTCCAAAAACAGACCAGTCTCAGATACTCAATCCATCCCCAAATACAGCTTTACCACCGCAAATTAACTTACAAGTTCTGCGAGAAGCCATCCTGCGGACATCTAACTTAAAGAATTCAGGCACTTCGCCTCAATTGCCGAAACTGCCTCCTATTCAAACCCATGTCAATACTCTCACAGATGTTGTTGCAGAAGCCCCTACAGAAGAGGAACTTCTGGAAAAGGACACTACTATGGTTGCCATCAACTTGGAGCAGTTGGTCATCAAGCAACGTCGAATGCCAATACTCGATACTGCTTTGCCGTACTTGAAACGGCTACAAGCTTTGCCAGATGATACAGAAAAAGTAAAAAACAATGCTCCAGATGGGAAAGTTCGAACAGATGGAGACTTCCCGCAGTTGGACACAACTGTAGCTGATGAAAATACACTGGAATTATTAGTAGATGATGCACAATTTCAAGAAGAATCTGTTGCTGAGGTAGAAACCCAGCCAAATGAACAATTTCAAGAAGAATCTGTTGCTGAGGTAGAAACCCAGCCAAATGAACAATTCATTACAACAGCCAACCTTCACTCATCTCCCCTGCTCAAGAAGTGGATGCACAGCCAAGGATACTCTTTACCTGAATCCATCAATGAACTGGAACCTGAAGACTACGATAGCTATGTTCCAACCCACCAGACCCAGCTTTCTCTTAGTGCTGAAACTCCCAATGTTGATGTCAACTTGCCGTTAAACCTGGATGCTGACACAGAGACATCGGAAGAAGTTCAAGAGTCGGTTTTTGATCTTGGGAACTTTGGGGAAGACGCAGACACAGCAAAGGAAGGTGATCTAGAAACAGGGGAAGATACGGTAGTAGAAGTATCTGAACCAACACTCTCAATGGTGGTAACACAACTACCGCCCCCCCCTCCTCTAATAAAAATGAATATAGCGTCAGCTTGGTTGGCGCAAGAAATCGTTGTAGATGATACATATAGTGAACTGGAAGCCGATGGGACAAAGAATTACTCTTTTGAAGAAAAGAAGCAACCACTGTTAGGTTTATCCTCTTCCCCACCCATAACTGCGGCAGCCATTGAGCCTTTGCCAATTCCAGAACTGCATGTACCAGACGGCGAACTAATAGCTGGGAAGTTTATCATAGTACGCGTAGTACTGCCTGAAGTACCTCCCCAAGTTGTTGTCAAGTTATGGCTTGAAGATTATCAAACTCGCTGGTTACTAGAGGGGCCCCATTTACTGACAAATTTGTTACCTAACGCCTTGGGAGGATTGGAAGTGATGACGCCATTAAATATTCCCTTTGGGTGTTTGGAAATTCGCTTGGAAGCGATCGCACTTGATCTGACAACCCAACAGGAGAGTCACAAAGTCACAATAGTGCGAACTGTGATTCCTCCAGACTTGCCAAACTTGCAGCTAGATGAACTCCTCGGTATGTAACTCAAGTATTGAGGGGCATTGGGCATGGGGAAGAGGCAGAGGGGCAGTTCTGGCTGGGAGCAGAGGAGAGAGAGCTAATTTTTATTCTCCCCCTTGCCCCCTGCGCCCTTGCCCCCTGCCCCCTGCTCTCCCCACTCCCCACTCCCGACATTGCCTGTGTTAAAAATCTTTAGAATTTCAAAGATCTTGGCAGAATTTGCAGTAAGCTCATTTTGAATTGTAGTGTTATTTAACAGGAACCTTTACTATGGCAGCTTCCTTTTTGCCTTCTATCTTAGTTCCCATCATTGGTTGGGTTTTGCCAACCGTGACCTTCGCGTTTCTATTTTTATACATTGAAAGGGACGATATTGGCTAATCTAGTCATTAGTGATTAGTCAAGTTTTTGGACAGCAAGTCCTATCAATTCCAATACAGTTCAGTTAGCTTGTTTACCCTGCGAAGATCCCCCCAACCCACGCCACTTGCTGCACTTTGGGAAACCCCAAGATTGCAGTGGCTCCCCTTCAAAAGAGAGGCTATTTTCCTCCTTTACCCCCAATTGATCGGGAGTCGCCACAGGCGGGGGGATCTTATCCGAACCGTATTGCGATCAATTCTGTTGGATATGTTTCTAGACTATTGACCAAAATTAATACCGCCTATCTCATAGAGACAGGCGGTTTTTTTAACGTTGATTTCTCAACAAATGCTAGAAAATTCTAACTTATAGTGTTCGGTTCAAACTAACTGATGTTAAATCGAAGAACCAAGTCCGGCGTAGGCACCATAAAAGAAAATGCCCAAGACTGTAATTATACCTAAACCTGCGATCGTAGCGACGACCCACAGGGGAATTCTCCCACTTCCAGACACAGCTTCTCTCCTCCCTTAACAACTAATCAACACAGGTTAAATAAACAAAGATTAACAACAGGACTTCTACTTAGTTAAAGAAGTAACTGGAAAACAGAATCCCCAGAACGAAAACTAGTAGTAGTCCCAGGTATAGCGAAGTCCGGTTTAGTTCAACCGGTTGATTATTGGGATTGGGTGATCTTTCTACCATAATTGCTCCTAACGTTGAGTAAATTGCATTGCGGCGATCGCGCCCAAAAAGAATACAGTTGGTACACCTAAGGTGTGAACTGCCAGCCATCTAACGGTAAAAATTGGATAGGTAACTGGTTGATTGATGTTATTGCCGCTAGTCATGATCTCAAACTACTTTCCAATAAATTGTTCAACTTGTTTTTTAGCTTCAAAACGGTTCTTCACAATTGGCACTTCTTGCCGCGCTGGTGTGAAATACTCGTTGGGGCGGGGTGTGCCAAAAGCATCATAAGCCAGCCCAGTGCTGACAAATAGCCAACCGGCAATAAATAATGCCGGGATGGTGATGCTGTGAATTACCCAGTAACGAACGCTAGTAATGATGTCCGAAAACGGACGTTCTCCAGTGGTACCTGACATTTAGATCCCTACCTTATACATAGAGTGTTATTGAGTTTATTATCCTACAAAGTTAAGAAAGAGTTACAAGTTGCAAAGTTCTTCTCAGAAATTAGGTATTGGGGGATTGAGGATTGGGAAAACTCTTACCTAGTCCCTAGTCCCTAGTCCCCATTAAGCGGCTTCTGGAGAAGTTGTTTCAGGATTTGGTACATATTTGAGCAAAACGCCGCGATCGCCAATTATAAATCCCCGTTCTGGCTCTAAGAACACAATCTTGTACAAATTAGCAGCAACTTCTTCTACTGCACGGTCTTTTTCCCAGGTTTTGCCACCGTCGGGACTCCGTAGCAAATTACCGCTACCGCCACCTATCCAAATTTCATCGGGTGTGCGATATGCCAAATCCAGCAAACCCCAGCTGGTGGATAACTCTGGATATTTTGCCTTTTGCCATTCTTCAGGTTTAGTTGGGTCACTAAACTGAATTTGACCTCCCCTAGCTAGTAACCACAATTGCCCATTGTCAGCAAAACCCATGTTTTCTACCCGCCGAGAACTAATGCGGTTATGGGGTACCCAAGCATCTTGTCCCGGTTCCCAAGTCGAGTAGAAACTACCCTTGGCGGAAACCGCAATATATTTACCATCAGCAGAACGTTCCAAGTTACGCACCACACCGACTGCTGATTCTACCTGGGCTTTCCAGTTTTTGCCGCCGTCTGTGGTCTTATATATGGCTCCTACATCAGTAGCCATCTCAGCTGTCTTGTCTGCTAGTGCCTTAACTGCGATCGGGCTACCTGGTAGCTTTTCATTCAAGGGAATACGCGACCAAGAAGCACCTTCATCGGTAGTGTGCAGCAACAGTCCAGGCTCACCGGCAATCCAGCCTTCTTTACCTGCAAAACTTACTGAGTCAAAGCGATACTTTTGCTCATCCAGTTGCAGTATTATTGGTTTCCAGGTATTACCACCGTCATCGGTTTCCAATAGGGTGGCATTGCTACCTACTAAGTAGCCATGCTCAGGGTTATTAGTAAAAGCAATATCCAGGAGATTCGAGTCTGTTGGCACAGAAATGACTTTCCAAGGGTTGTAGCTAACAGAGGGAATTTTGCTACAACCTATACACATGAGGACTACTATCAACAAGGTAGCTATTCGTTGCCAACCTTTCACAATTGAATGCATTAGTATTTCTTAACTTGTTTCTAAATTTCTGTAGCTGTTCTCTAAAAGGTTTACTGATACTTTTTTGCTAACATTTGCTAACAAATACATAAGTTGAGCAGACAATCTCAACCAAGGTGTATCAATCGATGCATGAAAATAAGTTCCATGCACTGTTACTTGTTGGCTTCTAGCGTGATTCTTGCTTTGAGAAGCAACATATTTGCGATTACTTGCTGTAACACCTCAGAGGCAACTTATCAGTATAAAGGTTGCTTAACGTTACGCATTCTCACCTGAATCTCTAATATTTTATCAGAGAATACACTGCTAATCAATGTAAGCAAAAGTGAGCATTTTTAGATTAATTAAACGCTCTAAGTAGGGAATAGACAAAACAACATACTTGTGTAATTAGAATCACACAACCAATCATGAAAATCTCTTTACCTACTCACTACTCCCTCTTTGATAACGGCTGTCATTGTAAGCCGTAGAGACTGATAAAAAACAAGAAGCCAAGAGCCAAAGCACCAAAAATTAGGATATTCTTTTGGGTTGGCGTTAGGTTGTTGACACCGAAACCGTAACCGAGATTTTCTTTGAAGCCGGATGCAGTACCCACAGGGCCGATGTTGGCAAAAGCGGTTGTTTTAGCACTACAAATTGGACAGCGCCAACTTATGGGAAGTTCTGCAAAGGTTGTCCCTGAAGGAATATCATGCGTGTCGTCTCCCTTCTCAGGTTCGTAAACATAACCGCAGGCTCGACACTCGTAGCAGTCTAACACCGGAGTCTCAACAGCTGGTTCGCTCATGGCTAGGGCCTCGCAGAGGAGAAATCTTAAATATACGTTAAAAATTATGACATAATTGTTAGGCTTTTCTATCACTATCAAAAGCTAATTAAATACTTGAAGTGTATCTGTTTCCCAGATTTCAGAAAAACCAAACAGATATAATGTAAAAGAAAGTAACGTAATTCAAGGGATTGGGTATTGGGCATTGGGCATTGAGGCAGGAGGGAGATAAAACTCCTAACTCATAACTCCTAACTCATAACTCCTAACTCCCCACTCCCCACTCCCTACTTAAAATACTCCATAAGCGGTAGATACTCATTGTGTTTGTCCTCAGCGGTTACGAGTACCTTCTAGGCTTCTTCATCATCTGTAGCCTAGTACCTGCCTTAGCGCTCTCAGCTTCCAAGCTCCTACGACCCAGTGGTTACAGCCCAGAACGGCACACCACTTATGAATCTGGCATGGAACCCATCGGGGGAGCCTGGATTCAGTTCAACATCCGCTACTACATGTTTGCTTTGGTCTTCGTCGTCTTTGATGTGGAGACTGTATTCTTGTATCCTTGGGCGGTAGCTTTCCACCGTTTGGGGCTATTAGCATTTATTGAAGCGCTAGTCTTTATTGCAATTCTTGTAGTCGCTTTAGTTTACGCATGGCGTAAAGGAGCTTTGGAATGGTCTTGAATTCTAACTTAACAACCCAGGACAAAGAGCGAATCATCAACCCCATTGAGCGGACTACAATCACTCAAGACCTTTCAGAAAATGTCATTTTGACGACGGTTGATGACCTCTACGACTGGGCGCGGCTTTCTAGTTTGTGGCCATTGCTGTTTGGTACTGCTTGCTGCTTTATTGAGTTTGCAGCTTTAATTGGTTCCCGATTTGACTTTGACCGTTTTGGGCTAATTCCCCGTTCTAGCCCCCGCCAAGCCGATTTAATTATTACGGCAGGGACTATTACGATGAAGATGGCTCCTCAACTGGTGCGTCTTTATGAACAAATGCCAGAGCCGAAGTATGTAATTGCGATGGGAGCTTGTACAATTACTGGCGGGATGTTCAGCGTTGATTCCCCCACGGCAGTGCGCGGAGTCGATAAACTGATTCCTGTGGATGTATATTTGCCTGGTTGTCCTCCTCGTCCAGAAGCAATTATCGACGCAATTATTAAGCTGCGGAAGAAAATCTCCAATGAATCGATGCAAGAGCGGTATAAAATTAAGCAAACCCACCGCTACTACAGCACGACTCATAACCTGAAGCCAGTAGAAGAAATCTTAACTGGTAAGTATTTGCAGTCAGAAACTCGCTATGCACCACCGAAGGAATTGGCAGAAGCAATAGGTATGCCAATACCACCTGCACTGCTGACAGAAAAGGCGCAAAAGGAGGAACAAACCCGTGGCTGAAGAAGAATCTAAACCAGTACCAGCAGAGAAAGAAGAGTCATTGGTACAAGCGGGTAAAATTTCCCAGTGGTTGAGGGAAAATGGCTTTGACCATGAATTTTTAGCACCGGATAAGAATGGTGTAGAGATAATTAAGGTGGCGGCAGATTTCTTGCTTCCTACCGCTACAGCCCTTTATGCTTACGGGTTTAATTATCTCCAGTTTCAAGGTGGTGTTGACCTTGGGCCAGGACAGGAATTGGTTAGTGTGTATCACTTGACTAAAGTGGGTGATAATAGCGATCGCCCCGAAGAAGTTCGAGTTAAAGTGTTCTTACCACGGGAAAACCCCGTAGTGCCTTCTCTGTACTGGATTTGGAAGACGGCAGATTGGCAAGAGCGCGAGTCTTACGATATGTTGGGCATTATCTACGAAGGACACCCAAATCTCAAGCGGATTTTGATGCCGGAAGATTGGGTGGGTTGGCCTTTGCGGAAGGATTACATCTCGCCTGATTTTTATGAGTTGCAGGACGCTTATTAGAGATTGCTGAATAGAGACGCGATGAATCGCGTCTGTACAATTTAGTGCTGAGTTTCAGCAGTGATTAACCCCTTTCCGGTGACGGAGAGGGGTTATGTTTTTGGTCTTTCATGTAAAGTTAGTTGACAAAATTTGCTGTAATTCATTGACTGTATTTACAGTTTTAATTGCCTGTTGAATTGCTTTTAATTTCTGCAAATCCGTAATTTGAGAGATTATCGGCATCAATTCTAAACCTTCATTGCCAAACTTAATTTCTAATGCTAATTCAATCCCTGAATATAACTCTTCTTTTCTTCCTCGCAGTTCTCCGCGTGCTTCTCCGCGTGCTTCTCCTTCGCGTAAAATTTCTTGATACCAAGGCGATTCATGTAATACAGCCATATCCCACCTCATAATTTCTTGAACGAGCGTACTCTCTAAAACAAACGTAGCAAAAAAAGCCAAGACTGTTTCTAGTTGGTTTAGTTGTTCATCAGCACGAAGAATTTGTAATGCTTCTCTAATAGTAGATTCATTTTCACCACCTTTGAGAATTGGTACAAACGGCAGTAAGGATGGTAATGGTTGTGCAAAGGCAATGTTTACATCAACTTCCCACAGGTTAATGACACGGTAATCTTGAATAGCACGTAAACCAGCAATATTTGATGCATAACTTGTAGGTATTTCAGCATCACTTGCCTTGAGGATATTAATTAGTACTGGATACGTTGGCAAATTATATTTTTCTTCTGCAAGTGCTGCATACGCACGCATCCTACGCGGCATTTCCGGTTTATAGCGGAGTTGTAATTCGTTAAGAACGAGAAATTTTCCATACTGGGGACTTTCGACACGGATTAGAACATCACTTTCTCGACTTATCCACTGAAATTCTGAGTTGAGAATTTCGCCAGCAACAATATCAGGAATTTGCGTTACCCATTTTACCCAGTTATCAGGTGCAAGGCTGATTAAGCGTTTGGTGCTGACATCGGCAGGTTTGATCATGGGATTGTAAACGCACTGAAAGTTATAAAATAATTGTACTTAACAGGATGTTTGAAAAGTGGTATGTTGTGATTTTAATCGAATTATTACCCCCCTTAATCCCCCCTTATAAAGGGGGGAAACAAGAAAATCCGGTTCCCTCCCCTTTATAAGGGGAGGGTTAGGGTGGGGTAAATATTTGATACATCAATCATGACTTTTCAAACATCCTCTAAGACTGGATTACAGATATTGAGATTTTTGATTGGACTACTTAGAGAAAGCGTAGGCAAAGCCCGTCGTAGACATCGCACCCAATCTGAGATAATTTTGGATAGTGCGATCGCTCTGGGCATCTTTATGGTATTTGGTACAATATCCAAGATATTCAGTGAAATTTCTTAGTAATCGGAATCGCTATCTCTAGCGTTGTATCTGTATTTATAGGAAGATTTAATCTAAATATTTAAAGTAATATGTCAGAAATACCCCAAAACGACAGTATTTGGATTGTGACGGATGAAGTGCCGCAAATATCGATTCCTGACGGTGTTAAAGGCGGGAGTGGTAATACACGCGGTTGGGGAGACGAAACTACTAGGGATAGTACTGGTAGCAAAGGGGTAGGAGATGCCGTTAAGGTTAGCGCTCAAACATTAGAGCAAAATATGAGTCACTTTCTCAAAGTCGTGGGAAGTTTGTTTAGTCAAGCTGAACAGCAAGCAAAAGTTAACTCCAAGATGCAGCTAGATGAAATTGAGTTGTCGGTAGAAATTAGTGCAGATGGGGAAGTTAAATTAATTGGCAGTGGTGTCAAAGCTGGAAGTAAAGGAGCGATTAAGCTGAAGTTTAAGCGCCAAGAACCAGGGTGAGATGGCAAAAAATTGGGCGATGGCGATCGGCGTTAACCGATATGATTATCTGCAACCGCTAAACTATGCGAAGCGGGATGCACAGTTAATGCAGGAGTTTCTGGGGAATGAAGCAGGATTTGAGCGGATATTCTTCTTCTCGGATGATTCCCCTGATGTTGCTGGAAAATCGACTCGCCCAACTCGCACTAACTTGCTGCGAGTCTTGCGGCAGTTATTTGACAATCCCTTTATGGGAGCAGGGGATAATTTTTGGTTTTTCTTCAGTGGTCATGGGATAAGACACGATGGCCGTGATTATCTCATACCCTGTGATGGCGATCCAGAGGATATTGAAAATACGGCAATTGCGATTAACTTTGTGACTGAACGTCTGCGTCGCTGTGGTGCTGATAATGTTGTCTTGATTCTGGATGCTTGTCGCAATGAAGGCAAAAAAACAGGTGAAGGAATTGGGCGAAAAACCGCAGAAGAAGCACGTCAACAAGGAGTTATCAGCATTTTTTCTTGTATTCCCCAAGAATATTCTTATGAAATTGAGGCTTTACAACAAGGTGCTTTTACCACTGCATTACTAGAAGGGTTAGGAATTCAAGGTAAATGCGCTACTGTTGAACGATTGGATCAATATCTCAAGTTTCGCGTGCCTGAACTGGTTCGCCAGTATAAGAATACAAGGCAAACGCCTTATCTTATTGCTGAACCTGTGAATAAATCCCACCTAATACTTGTACCGCGATATGCAACTCTAGCGGATATTGCCACGTTGAAAAATGATGCTTACCAAGCAGAAGTAAACGGGAATCTAAATTTAGCAGAGCAATTATGGATTCGGGTATTAGCAGCCGCTTCAGGGCAAGATATGGATGCGGTGAGAGGTTTACAAAGAATTGAACGGTTGCGAAATAGTTCTGCAATTCCTGATTTACCTCAGCAAACAATTCCACAAGCATCTAAGTCAGTTACAAATACACCTATAAGTAAACCTTCTCAAACACCTCCCAAGGCAACCTCACCAATTACTAATACTCAGACTTCTGGTGCGGGACAATTTCCAACATCTACAATTCCAACACCTTCAACACCTGCTTCGCCATCAAAAAAAATAATATTACCTAACTGGTCACGACGACGTGTAATTCAAACTGCTGGGTTTGTGGGTACTGGGTTGGGTTTGACAATTGTAGTACCGCGCCTTTTGCGGTCTGGGTCTGATTCAGGAGAAACTACACCAACAAGTACACCAGAAATAAAACAGAAACCAAAAGACTTTGTTGAAAACTTAGGGAATGGTGTCACCCTGGAAATGGTGGAGATACTAGGGGGAACCTTTATGATGGGTTCACCGGAAGGAGAAGCCGGGAGAGATAAAGATGAAAGTCCACAGCATCAGGTAAAAGTGCCTGGGTTCTTCATGGGTAAGCATGAAATCACCCAGGCACAGTATCAAGCAATTATGGATAGTAATCCTTCTAACTTCAAAGGTGAGAAACGACCTGTAGAACGAGTTATTTGGGATGATGCAGTAGAATTTTGTCAAAAGTTGAGCCAGAAAACAGGAAAAACCTATCGACTACCCAGCGAAGCTGAATGGGAATATGCTTGTCGTGCGGGGACGACTACGCCGTTTTATTTTAATGAAACGATTACCACAGATTTAGTTAACTACAACGGTGACTATCCTTACGGCTCTGCACCAAAAGGGGAATATCGTCAACAAACAATAGATGTAGGAAAATTTCCGCCTAACTCTTTCCGTTTATACGATATGCATGGTAATGTATGGGAATGGTGTCAAGATGTATATAATGACAATTACCAGGGTGCGCCAAAAGATGGTAGTGCGTGGCTGACTGGTAAAGATAATGACATAAAGCTGCTGCGTGGCGGTTCTTGTTCCCGCAGCGCTGGGCATTGCCGTTCTGCCTCTCGCGGTAGGCACGCGCACGCGGATCGTCTCTTCGATGTTGGTTTTCGCGTGGTGGCGGTGGCGTGAGGATTCCTTGCCCTTTACGCTCTTCCCCTTTTGCCCTCTGCACTTCTTATTCTTTTCCCTTCTTCACTCTCCGCCGTAGGCGGTTAAAAAATTTTTCAAGAAAGTTGTATCTTGATATCAAAACTATTATACACTACATTTAATCAGATTTCTCACTTAGTTTGAGAATTTGAGCATGGGGCAGGTCGATTTTAGCTGCTGCGTGGCGGTAGTTGGATCAACAACGCTAGGAATTGCCGTTCTGCCAATCGCAATAGGAACGCGCGCGCGAATCGTAACAACAATGTGGGTTTTCGCGTGGTGGCGGTGTCTGTGGCGTGAGTACTCCCCAAAGTCAGAGTCGGTAAGTGGGAATTTATCGAGCGTACACCAGGGAGTCCAGACCTGAACCAGCGAGGAAGGCGACAACCTCCGAATATAAAACAGAGTCGGATAGCTTGGTAGGTTGCAAAACCGAACAGTTGTTCGACTCAATTAATTTTGCGACATTTAAAAGAAACTTCTAAAATCTAGTACAACATAGCGCAAATAAACATACCATTTCAAATGGCGCAAGAAGCTCGGAATACAATTCTTTTGACTTTTGGCTTTTGACTTTTGACTTCCGCCTTGCGGTACTAGCTCATTTTTAATTGTTCTAATTTTTGTTTAATCAAAATTTCAACTTCTTCAATCTCAGCATTCGATTTTGGGATGTCAAAAGTCTCTGGAGACGCTTCAGATGTAAAGCGGTCAACAAAAGCACGAAACGCTGCTTTGTTGTCGGGGTGAGCAATGACGAAGGCTCTTAACTCGGTTTTGCTCATGCTGCTAAATTCTGGCTCAATCACAAGAACCTCCAAAAACCATTGCGATAGATTTCTACCTCTATGTTATTCTCGCCATCAAATATCACGACAAAATCGGTCACAATATTACTCTAAAGTTCTGTTTCTGGTAGCTTGAGAAACTCATCTAAAGTTATCGATTTAGATGGGGTTTGTAGCCAGGGCTATTTCGTTCTAGACAAAACCGCCCAGAACTAAAGTTCGGGGCTAATAGCTAAAGTCCGTTAAAACGGACTATAACCTTTTCTCAGTCGTCTTTAGACGACTTTCGCTATTAGACTCAGAATTTATTCTGAGGCGGGCTAAATGAGAATGAAATAGCCCTGGGTTTGTAGCATTAGGTCTTTCTTGTAAAGAAGAGTTTGATTAGCTTTATATTAATTTTAATGGTGCGTTGTCACAAAGGTCAACGCACCCTTATCTAAAGAAGCGGCGAGTCAAAACAATTACTTCACAGATGTCACTGTTTGGTTTACTACTGGACGTGCTTTTTTACGGTCTGACCTGCGCGTTCCACCAGCCATCTCATACTCATCACTATTTTTGCCATAGCGAGATGCAACATTCAACAGCATTTGCTCAGAATAAGTATTCAACTCTCGTTCTGCTTCTATTAATGCATTGTGTGTCTTATCTACTATTGTTTGTGCTTGATTATAAGCGGCTAGCTTCTCTCGTAACTCAATAACTTTAGTGTTGTAGGTAGCAATTGAAAACCCATTACTAAAGTCTAACTGAGAGTTAATTGTCTGCATTCCTTCAATCCGTCGTTCAGCTTTGGTCAGTGACATGGAGTTTCGTTTCCGTTGCGTCATATAGTTTTCCTGTTTGGATTAATTTATAAATAACCCTAATTTTGCACACTGAGTTATTTATATATCATCACAATACGCAATAAGCAGATGCACCAGCCACAGTGAAGTTACAGAATTTTAAAAGTATTGGATAGCATTAGCCAACTAGATAAATACGGGTATATTTGCTGAAATTTGTTGAGAAAAGCAGGTTTTGAAGTTGCAAAAGCTGGTTTTGAAGTCGCAAAAGCTGGTTTAGGAGTCGCAAAAGCTGGTTTTGAAGTTGCAAAAGCTGGTTTTGAAGTCGCAAAAGCTGGTTTTGAAGTCGCAAAAGCTAGTTTAGGAGTCGCAAAAGCTAGTTTTGAAGTCGCAAAAGCTGGTTTGATGAAAATCGTTCAAATAATTCCATAACGCTTAATTAGCTCAAGTCGAATTACCCCCCTTAATCCCCCCTTTCCAAGGGGGGAAACAAGAAATCTAGTTCCCTCCCTTTTGCAAGGGGAGGGTTAGGGTGGGGTAAAACAGCACGGCGTAAATAAAGCAACTATTTCAAATTGTTTAAAAGCCTGTCTTTTAAGCTTTTTGACTTTTGACACTTCTTCTATCTGAGACGCTACGCGAACGACTTCGCTCAGTGTTAACTTTTGACTTCGGCCTTGCGGTACTAGGTATATTTGCAAAAATGAGACACTGCCTAGTAAACCAATAGTAACAACAGCTACCATCGCATCGGCTAGAGGGAGATGAGACGAAGCACACTAAAAATTTATTTTTATAACTGAAAATTTTATTTTATTTATGTGTTAAGTAGCTTTCAGGATGTTATCTGTATAATCTATCATTCAGTCTGAATTATCGAATGTATAATCTATCATTCAGTCTTATTGATTATTGACCTCTATTACTCATTAATAGGTTGAAATTTGGGGATTAGGGCATCTCTTTTTAAGACATAACATACTACTCACCTAGTAGTTCTTTATTAACGGAATTTGAGAAGTTATGTAGGCATACTCTATCCTAGACATTACCTAAACTTGTACTTCAAAAATCATGAGCCATTATATGAATAGTTAGCACCTTTACGGCACTATCCAATGTCTCAAGACTTATTAAACTCCTTTCAAGAAGCATACAGCAATCTCGAACTGTTTCCGTTGATGGAACGGAACGAAATGGAAAGATTTCGAGTCGAATATGGTGATGATTTGATTGCAGACCTGAACCAATTAGTAGAAGATAGTCCTAATGGAGATGGCAAAATTGTCTTTACAGGACATCGGGGATGTGGTAAGTCTACTTTGTTAGCTGAATTTAGCCGACAAATTCAAAATAAATATTTTGTAGTTCTGTTTTCTATTGCTGACAAAATTGAAATGTCGGCTGTTAATCATATTAATATACTGTTTGCGATCGCAGTTAATTTAATGACAGAGGCAGAGGCACGCAGAGTTGATATTCCGCAATCTACTAAAGAAGCTCTTTATAAGTGGTTTGCTACCCGAACTCGCACTGAAGAATCAAATTTGCAAGTAGAAGCTAGTATAGGTTTTGACCTCCTAAAGTTAATTAGCTCTAAATTAAAAGCTGATGCTAGCGTTCGAGATGAAATAAAGCAAGAATTTGAACGCAAGTTATCAGATTTGGTTGCCAGAATTAATGAAATTGCTGCTTTAATCCAAGCTGCAACTAAACAAAACGTTTTAGTAATTATTGATGATTTAGATAAACTTGACTTAGGCAGAGTTAACGAAATTTATCGAGATAATATTAAAGCTCTTTGTCAACCTAACTTTCAAATTATCTACACTATCCCGATCGCAGTCCTGCGGGAAACATTTATCAGCACAATAATTGCCACTGAAACCAACGATCAAGTTGTGGCAATGCCTGTCTTAAAAATTTTTGATAAAGGTAAAAATCGCTTCCCGAATGCTCAACCTCGCCTGGAAGCAACAAAGATTCTCGGTGAAGTTTTACAAAAGCGCATTTCTAGTGAATTAATTGCAGCAGAAACGGCTGAAAAAATTGTAATTTACAGTGGTGGCGTACTGCGAGAGTTAATTCGGATTTCTAAGGAATGCTGCCGTATATGTTTGCGGATGATCCGACGAAATCCCTCAACAGAAGTTATTATTGATGATAAAATTCTCCTTCAAGCAATCAATAAAATCCGGAATGATTTTTCTATACGTTTAGGAAAAGTTGATATAGATATTTTACAGAGTGTTTATGAACAATTTATGCCCAATGACCCTAAACAAGCAGAGTTTTTAGATTTGTTACATGGGCTGTATGTTCTAGAGTATCGCACTGATGAAACTTGGTATGATGTTCATCCAATTATTATCGAAAGCTTGAAAAGACAGGGAGCCATTAATGTTAAATGAAGAATTATTAGATGAGGGAGAAAATCAAGATGCGTATGATGATTTAATTGTTTCTATTGAAGCTCAAAAGCGGGGATTAAATTTACTGATTGCAGTTTGCGATGATGCTAGCTTTCGTGATGAGATTATTGCTGAGTATGAAGCCGAACTACAACCCGCCTTGCGTGGATATCGAGTAACTTTAGCACGTCAGGAACCTAGCCTCAAAGCTGCTCTTAACCAACTAGTACAACAAGAAGAATATCTCCGTCAGCAGAACCCGGCGGTAATTACTGCGACGGGTGCTGAACAATTGTATTTTCTCAGGTTGGGAAATGAGCAATCGGAACAAGAGAAATTTTTTGGTTACTTACAGTGGACAAGGGAAGGATTGCGCGAATTTCCGTTTGCGATCGTGCTTTGGGTAACTAACCAAATATTAGTCAACCTAATTAAAAAAGCCCCTGACTTTTGGAGTTGGCGCAATGGTGTATTTCGGTTTGAATCTAAAAAGACGAATGCTATCCCTGGTAAAGAACTAGAACATATACGCTTTGTTTTTAGAGATACGGAATTAGCTAGCACAGATACTAATGAAAATAACCCCTTTTTCTTGCCCATTCAAGATTTACAAAGGCTAATTGAGAAAATAGAACAGGAACGGGGAACTAAAGATCCTACCTTGGCTACCTTATATTCAAGATTGGGCGATATTTACCGTAGCAGATTAGATCGGGGTGAGTCTCAAAATTATCAAGAAGAACAGGAATTAGCAATAAAGTATTGGCGCAAGGCGAGTGAGCTACAAAATGAATTAGGTTTGCAGATAGACTTAGCTAATAGCCTCAACAATTTAGCAGGAATATATCGTGCAACAGGACACTACAGCGAAGCCGAACCATTATATCAACAAGCTTTAGAACTGAGGAAACGCCTGCTAGGAGAGAACCATCCTTCTTTTGCTACTAGCCTGAACAATTTGGCAGGACTCTACAAATCTACTGGACAATATAGTAAAGCAGAACTCTTATATCAACAAGCTTTAGAACTGAGAAAACGTCTATGGGAAGAAAATCATGCTGATGTTGCCGTCAGTTTGAACAATTTGGCATTACTATATGATGAACAAGGACGTTATGACGAAGCAGAACCTCTGTATTTGCAATCATTAGAACTTGAAAAACGTTTGGTTGGTGAAAATCATCTTTCTTTCGCTCTTATACTAAATAATTTAGCGCTACTTTATTATCATCAAGGACGTTACAGTGAAGCTGAACCGTTGTCGCAACAAGCAATAGAATTAGATAAGCGATTTTTGGGAGAAGAGAATCCTGATGTTGCAACAGATTTGCACAATTTGGGATTGATATACCGCGCTCAAGGACGATACGATCAAGCTGAATCTTTGTTTTTGGAATCATTGGAACTTAAGCAACGTTTATTGCAAAAGGGGCATCCGCTTTTAGCAGATACTATCTATGCTCTTGGTTATATGTACAGGGAGCAGGGGCGTTACAATGAAGCGGAACCTTTATGTATAAAAGCCTTAGAACTTGATAAGCTTTTGTTGGGAGAAAATCATCCCAATGTTGCTGAAAGTCTCAATAATCTAGCAGAAATTTATCGTGAAACTGGACGTTATGCTGAAGCTGAACCGCTTTATTTGCAAGCTTTAGATATTTGTGAGCGAGTCTGGGGTGTGAATCATTTGCGTAGTGTCACTATTCGTCAAAATCTAGAAAAACTTGCCGCAGCAATGCAGAATAATGGAGAGTGCGATCGCTTCCCCTAGATCCCCGACTTCTTGAAGAAGTCGGGGATCTGTAATGAAGTGTGGAGAAATGTGCGATCGCATGAAATTACTCTTGAAAATAGTAGTGAAAGCCGTTTTTATAAGCAAAAGAGTACCCCCAACTTCTTAGAGAAGTTAGGGATCTGTGGAAAAGAAGCTTGATTGTTCTTCAAATCTACTAGCGAACCGCGACGAAACCAGCTTGCTCAATTGCCCTTTGCCCCTGGTCAGTTAATAAAAACTTGCTATATACATCTCCAATCTGCTGTTCCCGACCTTTATTCTGCTTAATAATCACAAACAAGTTAGCAATCATCGGATAGCTACCATCTTTAATAGCCTGAGTATTTAGCTGGTTGCGCTGACGTGGACATTGCTCAGGCGATACCATAGGTTCGCGGTAGGGGGGAATTAGCTGACCAGAAGTGCTACCCAATGGCAAAGCCTTCACACTACATTGAGGTAATACTGAACGGGCAGAAGCGTAATAGACACTACCAGGAGTTTTACTGAGTTGGCGCACTGCCTCTGTAGTAGAGTAGACATACTGCACATTAGAGCCAAATGCTTGCCCTTTCAAGTCGTTGTTGCTAGAGAATATTACTGTATCTGCGTCCTCTGGTCGTTGAGACAAAGGTGTAATGGCTAGATTTGGCCCACCTACTTGATTCCAGTTAGTAATTTTTCCCAAATAAATCTGCTGCAATTGATCAACAGTTAAACCAGGCACATTGAGTGATGGGTTGACTACCACTGCTACCCCATCCATACCCACTTGACGTTGCTCAAGGGTGAAGCCTCGCTCCTTTGCCATCGCTTGTTCTTCATCTGTCAGGGGACGGGAAGATTGAGCAAAGTCTAGTTTCCCATCAAGCAACATGCGAATACCGGAGCTAGAACCAGGGCTACTATTAACAGGGTTTACATAGCGTAATTGTAATTCAGGGCGATCGCTCTGGATCTGAGAATCTACCAATTGCCGGATAGATGCCCAAGCTGTACTGCCTCCGTAGGTAAATGAGGCATTGGGGACATCAGCAACTGTCTGAAAAGTTGATGCACTACTAGAAAGGCTGTTTAAATTTTGATTAGAGGAATTAACGCTGTTGCGGGACAATAAATTTGGCTTCAATAACCACCAAAGCAGTCCGCCAATAACCATAAGTGTCAGCACTTTCCCAATAATCAAACCTCTAAGAAAGAGGCCAAGTTCACCGTTAATTAAAGCTTTCTTTTGATTTGTATTGTCCATATCTTTAAATGTTGTTTATTCTATTTATCCTACAGGAATCTATAAGTGTTTAGGTTAAGAACAAATCTGGAATAAGCCAGTTAATAGGGAATTTTATGATTGCTGGTAAATGATGTAAGTCTTTCTCATGTATTAAGGCTTAATTTCGTCTTTGGTAGTCTTTGTAATGGTGGAATTGCTTTTATAGACTCCTCTGTTAGCTACTGATTTAGCTACTTGGCGACTTAATATTAGTGAACCGTAGCTCAAGCAATTTTTCTCTAAAATTATTTAATTGAGTAGGTTGGTTTGGAGGTGATGTCCCTGTATTAATAAATGTATACATTAAAACTAGTACTATAAAACTAGTCATAGCACCAAGCCCTATTCCCAACAGCAAAATAAAATTTTTATAACTTAGAAAATAGCTATCATCAGTGTTTTGGTTTATGCCAGTAGATTGTGACGACTCTGACAACGCCAGATCACAATTAAGCGCTTGCAAAGCCTCTGCGGCAGATTGGTAACGCTGGCTATAGCGATCGCAAACCATCGTATCTAAAATATTTGCCAGAGCATCGCTTACCTGTGCCTGATCGCGCCAGAGAAGTTCTCCGGTATTGGGATCTTCTTGTAGTTGCTCAGGTATTAAACCTGTCAAAGCTTGAATGCCAATCATCCCTACTGCATAGATATCGCTGCAAAGTTTTGGCTTTCCTTTAGCCTGTTCGCTTGGCATATAGCCAGGAGTCCCAACAGAAATTGTTAAGCCTGCTCCTAAAGCACCAATTTTTTTAATACTTCCAAAGTCAATTAGCACAATTTTCTGATCAGACTGCCGCCGCATTAAATTTTGAGGCTTAATATCCCGGTGAATAATGTTATTTTGGTGGACAAAGGACAGCACTTCTAGGATGTCTTTTAATAAATTTAAGACTGTATTTTCGCTAAGAGGCTGACCTGGTACAATTTCTTGAGTCAATGCATGACCGTCAATAAATTCCTGAACTAAATAGAAATCCCCATCTTCATTAAAATGGGCAAATAGTCTAGGAATTTGGTCGTGGTCGTTGCCTAGTTGGTATAAAACTTCCGCTTCCCGATCAAATAGGCTTTTAGCGATGGGTAGAACAGCAGGATTGGTATCTTTTGGGTGAAAATGTTTGACGACACAATGGGGTTGTCCTGGTAAATCTAGGTCTAAAGCTAAGTAGGTATCACCAGAACCTCCGCTTCCTAAGTGTTTGACAATCTCAAAGCGATTCCGAAGTGTTTTTCTGGCGAGAGAGTATTGATGTTTTTTACGTCTAGTACCTGATAACAAGTAAGTATTACCAGATCCTCCGCTTTCCAGCAGTTTGACTGTCTCAAAGCGACTTCGGAGTTTTTTTCTAACTAGAGGGTTCTGGCTCATGTGGCGTATACGACTTGTGAATTTACTGACCATTCAGAGCTTGGGTGAGGTTATGAATACCTGCCGCTAAATTTGTTGGTATTTGAGGCAGTCAGCTTCTCAGACGACCTATGCTTCTGAGCAATTTTATGGTTAGCCGCTTGATTAGTTTATTCATACCTTTATGGGTATCTTAATATAAAAATTTATTTTTGTAATAGTTCTATAATTTTATCACTTAAGTAAATTTAACACTAGCCCACAGTAGTTATAACTGCCTGCAGACGACAACATTCAGGAATCAGCAGATTTATTTTAAATCTTGGGTCTGATTGCTGACAAAACATAGAACAGTGGCATTTAAAGGCACAAGTATCCTTCCGTGTCCACCAGAATTTTGTTACCGAAAAATTGGGTTTAAAGCCCCGTCGTTCTACGACGGTTTTGAGAATTGAGCTATACATTTTCTAAGAACATCGGACATTCCCACTCCTTGTTTTTGTGCTTCTTCCTTTAGCTGCTGAAGTTCAAACTCAGACAATCTGACTTTAATCGATTTTTCTCTAGACATAGGAGAACATTTGAGGGTACAATATAATTATGCCACAGGTAGAATAACCGCTAGCACAAATGGATAACCAACCCCAAAA
>JAHCSU010000590.1 GCA_023522315.1 Nostoc sp. CCCryo 231-06 | reverse complement strand
ATGCCCAATGCCCAATGCCCAATGCCCAATGCCCAATGCCCCATGCCCCATGCCCAATTCCTAAAATACCCCAGTCTGTGTTTCGACCTCAATCAAATCAAAGCGATAATTTTCAATCACGAGATTTGCTAGCATTTGGTCACAAATGCGATCGAGGTCTTGACGAGCTTTCTTCTCATCAGACGAGGTAATGGTGAGTTCAATGTACTTACCAATCCGCACCTGGTCAACGTTCTCGTATCCCATTTGCTTAAGACCGGATTGTACAGCCACGCCAGCAGGGTCTAAGACTGAAGGACGAAGCGTCACGAAAATTTTGGCTAGATACTTGGTTTGCACGGGCTTTTGCTGAATGCTGCGATCGCTATACTATAACTTTCTGTTCCAACTGAGTGAAAATAAGATTACGAAGCGGTTAAAGTTAATTGATCAATTAGCCCATCTAACAGCTTCAACTACAGTGGCATATTAAAATAATTGTCTATGAGAGCCATACGCACCCGCAGTCAAGAGCGTATTTTCAACCTACTGAAAACTATCAAAAAAGGCATTTCCGCCCAGGATATTTACGTAGAACTACGTAACACCAATCAGAGTATGGGTTTAGCGACAGTTTACCGCTCTTTAGAAGCCTTAAAACTCGAAGGCATGGTACAAGTGCGGAATTTGGCTAATGGTGAAGCCCTCTACAGCCTAGCGCAGCAAGATAAACACCATCTTACTTGTTTGCAATGTGGTGTCTCAATTCCGATTAATCAATGCCCCGTTCATGACCTAGAAGACCAGTTAGAATCCAGCCATAAGTTTAAAGTTTTTTACCACACCCTAGAGTTTTTTGGGTTGTGCAGCCAATGCCAAGTAAATCAATCTAGTGGGATTGGTCAATAATCATACCAATTCTATGAGAGGAATAAAGCGTGTTTTACTTCTGAATTCTGACTCCTGAATTCTGCTGTAATAAATGCTTTATTCAAATAAAACTCAACCAACTAAATACGTCTGCAACTGTTAATTGCCAATTTTCAATAGCACTCAAAACGGGTAAAATATCTTGATTTTCTTTTAATTCTGGTAATTTATTTGGTTCAAAAATCATGATTGACTCATCAGCAGAATCGAGCAACCAACCTAGCTTTGCTCCATTTTGAAGAGAAAATGTAATTTTGCTGATAACTCGGTTGGGTGATTGTTCTGGTGAGAGAATTTCGATTATCCAATCTGGGGGAATTTCAAATTTATTTGTAATTCTTCCATTAGGAAGTAATGGAATTCTTTGCCATTCAAAAACTGCAATATCTTGTACTATTGAACGACCTTCAAATGTACAGCGTAATTCAGGAAAGGCATAAGCGATTTTTTGCGGTTTAGCAATCTCATTAATAGCTGTGACTAAACTGCTTTGTAACGTACTGTGTTCTCCTTGTGGCATAGGTTTTTGGTATATTTGCCCGTTAAAATACTCGCTTGCTGGTTTTGTCTCTGGTAGTTTTAAGAACTCTTCTACACTTGGTACTGTGGTTTGCTGAATAGATAATGTCATAATTTACAACTTATCAGAACTTGATTATTTGATCGCGAAAATAATTAGACAAGTAGTGCGTAGGCGTAGCCCGTTGTAGGCATCGCGCGAACTTACAGCTAGGTATCGCCTAAAATTTATTCCCTATCTTCTACCGTACCTATTTTTTAGATATCACAGAAGAAGATAGAAAACTACTCAATTCAATTACAATAATTTAAACAGGGAATTTTATTTTATCTTCAAATCTAACTACAGGAGTAATGGAGTGTTGAGAATTAGCGTTGAAGAAGCAGCTATAGATTTAAAATCCCTCTTAGAACGAGTAGCTAAGGGAGAAGAAGTAATTTTGCTAGAGCAAGATAAAGCTGTAGCTCGTTTAGTTCCTCCACTACAAAAGGAAGAACGATTAGCAAATATGAAACAATTTCGTGATTCTCTTGCGATTAAGGGTGAGTCATTGAGCGCAACTGTCATCAATGCGCGTACAGACGAACGTCGTTGATTTATTTAGATACAAGCATTATTGCTCCTTGATATTGGACAGAAGGTTTAAGCGATCTAGTTGAACAATTACTTCTCAATGAAACTGAAATTGGTTTGAGTCAATTGGTTGAGGTTGAACTGGTTTCTGCGCTATCGCGTCGAGTCAGAATGCGAGAAATATCTCAGCAGGATACAACAGCTATTGTAGGGAGATTCCAAGCAGATTTGGATAGTGGATTTTATACTCAAATTGCGGTGGAAACAGTTCACTATAATTTAGCACGTAAGTGGATTAGTCGCTTTAATACACCATTGCGTACACTGGATGCTCTACATCTGGCGATCGCATTTCAAAATAATATCCGATTGGTAACGGCTGATGAAGCTTTAGCAACAAGTGCTGAGGTTTTAGGAGTTGAGGTTTTGTTACTGCGGTAAATCAACTTTCCTTTACAAGTCTTCATTTTCCATAATGATTCAGAAGTGCATTAGCGTCAGATGACTGTTGCTTTATTCAAACAAAACTTAACCAACTAAATACACTTGTAACTGTTTATTGCCAATTTTCAACAACAATTTGTCATTTGTCATTGGTAAGAGACAAGGAAACAACTTTTTTCCTTGTCCCTACTCCTAACTAGGGCGGTTATTTTATAATCCTGGTATTTGCTTAGAAAACAACTCGTTAGAGTCAACTTGACCATTTGAGATAACGGAACGCATACCCTCAAAAGCAGCAGGGATAGTGCGCGGATCTATAAATAAGACCTTGCTGCTATCGCTTCTACCAATTGTTGTACCCATATCTAGATAGCCCAAGGCAAACAGAACTTCAACTGCTTTATTGGCATTGGGATTAATCTGGAGTTTTTGGGCAATAATTTCTGCTGATTCTGCGATCGCCTGGGCTTTCAAAACCTGCTGCTGACGTTCAGCTTGAGCCTTCAAAACGATCGCCTTTTGTTCAGCTTCCGCTTGCAGAATTGTCGATTTTTGACGAGCTTCCGCATCCAATATTTGCGCCTCCGCTTTACCTCTGGCGCTATTGACGGCAGCTTCGCGTTCGCCCTCAGAAGTTAAAATTGCTGCCCGTTTGCGTCGTTCTGCCGACATTTGCAATTCCATCGATTCTCGCACCGCCTTAGACGGAATAATATCTCGCAGTTCTACCCGTGTCACTTTTACACCCCAAGGATCGGTAGCAACGTCCAAATCCTGTAATAAAAGTTCACTGATGTGGGAACGAGCAGTAAAGGTTTGATCCAACTCCAGTTGCCCCATTTCGGCGCGAATTTGAGTTAGCACCATGTTAACCATTGCTGACTGGAGATTTTCTACCTTATACCAGGCTTTTTCCATATCCACGATGCGCCAGTAAAACACTGCATCCACCTCAATGCCAACATTGTCGCGGGTGATGCATTGTTGGGGAGGAATATCTAAGACTTTTTCCCGGATGGTTTCTCTGTAAACGATTTTATCCAAAAAAGGAATTACAAAATTCAGCCCTGGTTCCAGTTTTTTGTTATAACTACCCAATCTTTCCACCAAAGCTTCATTCCCCTGATTGACGACTTTCACAGATCCCGCTACAGCAGAACCACCAAGGGCTAAAAATACTAGCAAAAAAAACTGTTCCATTCTGAATCTCCTGATTTTTAAGTATTAAATATCACTTCAAACGAAAAAAGAGAGAAGAGGCAAAGGATCTGGGAGGAAATAACTAATGCCCAATGCCCCATGCCCAATCCCCCATGCCCAATGCCCAATGCCCAATGCCCATTAACTAAGAATTCAACAAATTTTCTGGTATCACAATCAAAGTAGTACCTTCTCTCCTAACCACATAAACTCTTTGATGGGGTGGTACGGTAAATTTGTCATCATCACATCTTGCTTGCCAAGAATTTCCCTCATACCGCACCCGCCCTGTTTTCCCAGGCAGAATTTCTGTTAAGGTTTCAGCTATGACTGCATCCCGAATTTTAGATTTGCGTTGTCGCGGTTGCAAAAACCGGCGAGAAAGCATGATTAGTAATGTGGAAAGTAATAGCCAAATTACAACTTGCAACCATACACTTCCCAAACCCACTCCAGACAGCAGCGCCACCACCAAAGCGCTAATTCCCATCATGAAGGCGACAAACGCCGATGGTAAGAACAGTTCCATTAAACATAGGACTGCTCCTGCCAGAAGCCAGATTAAGGTAAAACTTGGCATAGCGCCATCCTAAACTCTACATTGACGTAAATGCATTTCTACGATTAGATACAGCCAGACGTAAGTTATTTACAGAAAACCAAACTTGGTATTTTTACCAATAATTTTGATTAATTTCAGTAACAAGATGTAGCTAGCGGTACACAAAACTAGTCTATTCTAGCCTTCAAATCTTTGCCAGCTAAACTTAATCGAAGTTCATGAGTTGATTTGTTTGTTAAATTTATACCTTTATGATTTCTACTCAACTGATAATTTATTGTATAAATCCACGCTGTAATAGCCCCATTAATCCTATTGGAGATAGTGTTTGTGCCACTTGTCAAACTCCTTTAGTTCACCGCTATCTTTGGGCTACTGGCTCATTGTCTGCCAAAATTTCACCAGGTACGAGGGTAGCACAGAGGTATGAGGTAATTAGTCCCCAGATTTGGCTGGATACTCAACCGGGACTGTCGCCCGATGCACCTGAAGAATTGCCAACGGAAGTAATTCCTTACCTACGATTATATCAAGAGCGATTACATCTCCCCCAGGCTTATGGCTTTGCTAGTAACTTTGAGGAAGATACAACTGATATCCTCTTGTTAGAAAATGTGCCGATAGATGAGAGAGGAAATATCTATCCAACTATTGTTGAGGCATGGGAGCAAGCAACGGCGGTACGACAAGTTTATTGGCTGTGGCAAATTCTCCAACTTTGGACACCTTTATCTGAATTGGGACTTAGCCGCAGTTTACTAGTAGTAGACAACTTGAGAGTTCAAGGTTGGTGTGTGCGACTGGTGGAACTTTACCAAACACCAGCAGATGAGAAACTGAGTTTACGAAATCTGGGGGAGTGTTGGCAGTTTTGGGTAGCGTCTGCAAAGGCATCAGTAGCCAAAGGGTTACAAAAAATAGTCCAGCAGATGTATGAAACTGAGGTTGAGTTAGAGACTATTAATATTCAACTCAATAATTTACTACTAGCATCTGCGGCAGAATTGCCATTAGTTTTGAAGGTGGCAGGCTCTACAGATATTGGCCCGATTATGGCGCAAAATGAAGACGCTTGCTACCCAAATCCTTTAAGTGACTTAGATGAACCTTTATTGCCTCACTTGTCGATTGTTTGCGATGGCATTGGCGGACATGAAGGCGGGGAAGTTGCCAGTAGGTTGGCGGTGCAGTCTGTAAAGTTGCAAATTCGCGCTTTACTCAAGGAGGTTAGAGAACAAACTGTACCTGTACAACCAGAGTTATTGCAGGAACAATTAGAAGCAAGCTTACGGGTGGTAAATAATCTGATTAGTGCCCGCAATAATGAACAAAAACGCCAAGGCAAAGAACGCATGGCTACAACCATTGTCATGGCGCTGCAAGTTCCACAACGAGTGCAGACAAGTACTGGCTGGCAATCAAATAATACCCATGAACTTTACTTGGCTAATGTTGGCGATAGCCGTGCTTATTGGATTACTCGCAATTATTGTCAGCTACTGACAGTAGATGATGATGTGGCAACGCGAGAAGTGCGTTTTGCTAAAAGCTTGTATCGAAAAGCACTCTTGAGAGCAGATGCTAGCGCTTTAACTCAAGCATTGGGGACAAGAGATGCAGAATCTTTGCGTCTCAAGGTTCAGCGATTCATTGTGGAAGAAGATGGCATATTACTACTTTGTTCTGATGGTTTAAGTGATAAAAACTTGGTGGAACAATCTTGGCAAGATTATGCAATACCCGTGTTAAGAGGTGAACTGACAGTTGAAGATGCTGTCTGCAACTGGATTAACTTAGCAAACGAAAAAAATGGGCATGATAATACGTCGGTTGTTCTCACTTATTGCCGTGTCTCCCCAGAATACTTAGTACCTGTGACTCCGGCGTTGCCAGAAGAAATTATAGAAGCAGCGATACAAGAAGAACTAGAGGAACAAGAAAAACTAGAAGAACTAGAAGAACTAGAAGAACCAATTTCTTTTACAGAAACTTCGCAAGCTTTGCTAGATTTGGATCTAGATTTGGATCTAGATTTGGATTTAGATTTGGATTTAGATTTGGATCTTTCAGAAGAACCAGTTCTGAGCTTTGAAATTCCACCAACTTTAATTAAAAAACCTAAGCGGGGTAAAGGTTTGGTAATGCTGGGGGGTGTGTTAGCGTTGCTTGTGGGGGGTACAAGTCTGGGATTATTTGCTTGGTGGCAAATTAATCCTCAAGGATTCCAGCAGATGTGTCGGCAACTTCCTCAAAGAGTGCAGCAACTGTGTCCGTCTGGCAAATAAGTATGGGTTATTCTAAATTGCAAAATATTTACCTAAACTTATTCAAACTCGGTTAATTTAAGTAGGTTTTTGGTTTTCAATAATCAGCTTATCTAGAAGTTGTCTGACTAATTCCTGCCAATGAGGAATAGCCATAACTTTTTCTCTCACCCCTGGCGCAACTTTTAGTTGGAGAGGTATTTTGTTATATGCTACTTTTTTATGCGGTTTAAATTTTATCGGACTCATATCATTCTATTTCTGGTATACTAGATACTGTAGCATGAAGGTTAGATAATGCTCTTAGGTTTCAAAACCGAATTGAAACTGAATAATATAGAACGCACCCATTTATTACAGCATTGTGGAGTGTCGCGTCATGCTTGGAACTGGGGGCTGGCGCTCACAAAACAAATCCTTGATCACAATAAACTTAACCCCGCCGAGAAGATCAAGTTTCCTAGTGCAATTGACCTTCATAAATGGTTAGTAGCACTTGTGAAACCTGAATGCAGGTGGTACTATGAATGTGCTAAATCAGCCCCACAAGAAGCATTGCGATCATTAAGGATTGCATGGGATAGATGCTTTAAGAAGACTTCTGGAATTCCTAATTTCAAAAAGAAAGGACTGCACAATCGCTTTAGCTTGGAAGGTGTGATTAAGGTGATTGGATCAAATAAAATCCAAGTACCGAAAATTGGTATCCTCAAAACCTATGAGCGATTACCACAAGTGAATCCCAAATCAGTATCAATATCAAAGCAAGCGGACAGATGGTTTATTAGTTTTAGATTTGAGGTTGAGGAAAAACAGTCCCACAAGAAGAGTGTTGTCGGGGTTGATCTTGGGATCAAGTCTCTAGCAACCCTTTCAACTGGCGAAATTATTGTAGGCTCTAAATCATACCCCAGATTTGAAGAAAAACTTTCCCGGCTCCAGTGGTTGAATCGTCACAAGATTAAAGGTTCGTCCAACTGGAAAAAAGCACAACTAGAGATAGCTAGGCTACACGCCAAAATAGCCAATATCCGCAAGGACACGCTGCATAAACTCACGACACTACTTGCCAAGAATCACGGCACGGTGGTAATTGAGGATCTGAACGTCAAAGGCATGATGGCTAACCATAAACTAGCGTCTGCTCTAGCTGACATGGGATTCTTTGAGTTTCGTCGCCAGTTGAGCTACAAGTGCAAGTTGCATGGTTCTAATCTTGTGGTAGTTGATAGATGGTTTCCGTCTAGTAAAACTTGCTCAAACTGTGGGATTAAAAAAGAAATACTTTCCTTGAGTCAGAGAGTATTTAACTGCGAGAATTGCGGTTTTCTCATTGATCGTGATCTCAATGCCGCAGTAAATTTGTCAAGAGTCGCCAGTTAGGTGATGCTAGCCTATGGACTGGTGAGTGCCGACACTACCAGAGTGAAGTAGGAAGTAAACACCAAAGATATCTATAATCTTTTTCGCAAGAGTTTGGTTTGGGTAGCTTTGGGTAAGTTTTATGTAACGGAGCTAGCCCAATGGACGAGGTACTGCAATAGCATATCCTTGTGCGTAATCAATTCCTAATGTCGTAATTTGCTTTAAAATCGCGTCATTCTCCACAAACTCAGCAATTGTCTGAATACCCATGACACTGCTAATGTGCCTGATTGCTGTCACGATCGCGTTATCCACAGGATTCTCGACAATGTTACGAATAAAGCTCCCGTCAATTTTGAGATAATCTACAGGCAGAGACTTGAGATAGGCAAACGACGACATCCCCACCCCAAAATCGTCCAAGGCGAAGTGACAGCCCATCCGTTGAAGTGACTGAATGAACTGGCTGGCTTTGCTCAGGTTGGCGATCGCCACAGTTTCGGTAATCTCAAAGCAAATGCACTGGGGTAAGATGGAGTATAGGGTAAACTGCTTATACAAAAAGTCTAAGAACTGATCATCGTTGATGCTACAGCCAGAAAGGTTAATCGCATACATCCTTTGTTTATCGCCAACAACCCTTGTCCAATTGCTGAACAGAGTCCGAATCACCCATTGATCGATCAGGCGCATCAAGTCGTAGCGTTCTGCTGCTGGAATAAACGTCATCGGCAGCACTAAATTTCCCTGCTCATCCCGGAGCCGCAGCAACACTTCATAATAGTCGCCCTTTTGAGCCGCCGGGGTGATAGCGGCAATGGGTTGAACATAAAGACAAAACCAATCACTTTCCAAGGCTTGAGAAATGCGGCTGGCCCACTGCATCTCCCCGCGCTGTTGCAGTCGCTCCTGATCGTCAGTCTGAGCAACGTACACGCGATTGCGCCCCCGGTTCTTTGCGGTATAGCAAGCTGCGTCACCCCTACTGATAATCTCTGCAACGCTCTCGCTATTCGTGTCGATACAGACTAAGCCAATACTTACTCCAATTGAGAATACCTGCTCTTGCCAAACAAACCGGAACTTTTGAACACACGAAAGTAGATCATTGGCAACTCGTAAAGCTTGCTCCAGTGTACACTGACTGAGCAATAAGCCAAATTCATCTCCCCCTAACCGTGCCAGTATGTCAGTTTTCCGAATCTTCTCCTGCAATATGACAGTAATTTGACGCAGTAATTCGTCTCCAGCCACATGACCACAGGTATCATTTACAATTTTGAAGTGATCGAGATCCAAATAGCACAACGCATGAACCTGGTGGTCTGACTTAGCAAGGTCTAATGCTTGTTCAAGCTGCCGCTCAAAGTTCTGGCGATTCACCAATCCGGTTAATGCATCATGGCTTGCCTGCCAGGATAGCTGACGTGAAAGCTCGCGGTTCTGAGTCACGTCACGAAACACCATAACCGCGCCAATAGTTTGTCCCTCACGATCGCGAATGGGCGCGGCTGAATCTTGAATCGCAACTTCTCGCTCATTCTGATTAATTAAGACGGTATGGGTTGCTAAACTCACAATTCGATTTTCCTCTAACGCTTGCTCAATTGGGTTTTTAACTTTCTCCCCTGTCGTTTCATGCACAATTTCAAAGACTTCTACTAACGGCAACCCTTGTGCGGATGCCTCACTACATCCGAGCAGAGATATTGCAACCGGATTGAGGTATTTAATCCTACCAAACGTATCTGTGGTAACAACTGCATCTCCGATCGATTGCAACGTCACTTGGGCTAATTCTTTTTCTTGAAAAAGTATTTCTTCGATTTGCTTGAAGTCTGTGATATCATATCCCACCGATTGAAATTCCAGAAAGCATCCTTGCTCGTCAAATATCATTCGGTTATGCCACTTAGTCCAACGCACCCTATCTCCCAGAAGCACGCGATTCTCAATGATGACAAGAGGATTATCAGCACTAATTAAAGCTACGAATTCAGCAACTCGCTGCCGATCTGCCTCCAAGATAATGGGTTGATCGCGGCTGCCGACCAGTTCTTCTGGCGTTCGCCCAAAATAAAGCGCAAAAGCTTGGTTGAAAAACGTGAGTGTGCCATCTGGTAAATATCGGGCAATCACTTCAGTCTGATTTTCTACAACGGCACGGTAGCAAATCTCACTCTGTTTGAGCGCAATTTCTGCCTGCTTGAGTAAGAGAAGCTCCTTGTAGACATTGCTGATTTCCCCCTCCAGTTCTTGGTTAGCTGCCGCCAGTTGTGCATAACTAGGGAGAGGAAGTGCTTTTGATATCAACTTTTTCAACGCAATATCTGTGTACGGTGTTTTTAAAGCCGTGATGGCTTTGATACAACCACTTAGCCAATGTTTATAAGCCAATACCTTTGCCAAAAAAAAGTATGAGTATGAATAGAGACGGCTGAACCCCACGTTTTGGGCATTCTTAACGTGACCAGAAAGAAAAAGAAAGAAAAAGGTACAAGCCCTCTTCGGCTACGCTCAGTGCATCGCCTAAATTTATTTATGGGGTTTAAAATTTTTGACTTTTGACTTTTGACTTTTGACTTCCCCTAAGGGGCTGACCATTCCCCTGCATGGATTTTAGAAGTGTTCTCAGTTGAGTGAGGTACAAGAACCCCAACCCCCTCCCCGCAAGCGATGAGGGGGCTATGATGTACATCATGTGATTA
>JAHCSU010000589.1 GCA_023522315.1 Nostoc sp. CCCryo 231-06 | reverse complement strand
GATGAAACAATGTTGTTGTCGCTATTACTACTCATTTTTATAACCCTAATTTAGTTTTCAAGTCCTTTAACTTTTCTTTTGCAGTAGTAATTTGCTCATCTAGCTGCGATGCCATTTCTGCTAGTAAGTCATGTCCTGCCTGTTGGGCGGTAACAACTTGGTTTCTCAACTGATAAAGGTCAGTTTGTTCTAAAGCCTCAATTTCCTCTTGAATTGCCTTTAAGCGCATCTGGCTTTGAGCAATTTGGCGAATGGTGCGAAGGAGTGTAGCCACAACTCCCTCACCTTGAATAGACTCCGGGCTGGTTTCCCAACTATGTAAAATCCCCTTTAGTCGCTCCTCATCCTGATCTTCATAGGCAAGATTTGCCTCAGCCATGAGATTTTGCCTGCGTAGGCGCTCCCTATCATCGGTTGTCAAATCCGGGTGAATCAGTTTTGCTACTTGTCGATAAAGTTTTTTCAAGCTGTCTGAGGGCTTAAAGTCTTTAGCAGATTCCAAATAAGCCATATACTCAGCAATTTGAGCCTCTAGCCGATCGATTTCCGTGTATCGACTCCCCACAATTCGCAGATATTCCCGCTCAAAAGCGTGTAACTGGGCTTGGTTTGTTGCCAAATCTAACTCACGTCCTGCTAGTGCAGTTTCCAGTGCAGCTAATTCGGCTAACTTCTTCTCTAATTCTTGTTCTTCAGGGGTTTGGGTGAGAGCGATCGCATTTTCCACTTTTGGCGACGTAATTTTAAAGTTAACAACTTTAGGATTCCCCAAAACCCTCTGTAAATCTCTATTATTCTTCAGCCTTCTTCCACCGCCGCCGAACGATTTTCTGTCATTTTGTCAATATCTTGAAGCAATTTAGCATCTACGGTAATGGAGATC
>JAHCSU010000059.1 GCA_023522315.1 Nostoc sp. CCCryo 231-06 | reverse complement strand
TGGTAGTTGGTTCTATCTTTTGTCACGGCTTTGACCGCATCGAGTCAAGCAGAGGAGAGGAATATGAACCCACATGGATTTACAACGCCAAAATTTTTGAAGGAAGTGCCATCGCCTCTATCGCGGTCTTCCTGGGTGCAAGCTTGACGGGCGCGTGTGTTGCTGGAGATAAAAATGATGATTGATAAAGAGCTTGTAGGATGCGTCACGCTATTGAGCCAGAGCAAAACTTACTGGATTAATGGAACGCTGTACAGATATTTAACTAGCAGTGACAGTATCAACCACACACAATATTATTTCCGTCCTTTACCGCGTCAGTCTAAGAGTGCTGACTTAAAGCTCAATCGTGACAAGGTGCTAAGGCGTTGTTATGAAATTCCGAGCTTATATAAACAGCACACAGCAGAGATAACTAAGAACTCAATACAGTTGAGTTTGTTCTAAACCTTGGTAACATCTACTACCGCGCAAAGCGGACAAAGGCTTTGGCACAAGTGCGTCAACTAGTCCAAAAGGGGCGCTTTTACGGGGGTAAAAGGAATTTTGTCAATATATCAGAAACTCTGGCAAGCCTTATTATTGCGTGGTTATAGCCGACGAAAATACACACTTTGAAATTTGTCAGAGTTATTTTTCAGAGTTATTGATAGGTTTCAGCTAGCGGGTTGTACCAAATACCCCTTTTCAGCTAATTGCATACATCAAATACCTTGGACGCATTCGGAATACGCATCGATTTTATACACACCTAAGTAATAGTTAGGGGGTAATGTGGCAACGAAACAGTATATCGCTAAGTATCATCAGCTAAAACAAATCTACGAGCGTGAGTTAGGAAAAGAGATTGCTGATATCACTTGGTATCGAGTGGTAGCTACTTTGAAACAGCATTTTAATTTCAACGTGCTGGGTAGCGACGCGAACAAGATAGTTGAGACATTCGCCGGATTTAAACGGCGCTACGGCAGCTTTACGGGTCGCGGTGAGGGGTTTAGTGAACGCTGGCAAGCATTCAGACATTTCTATGAAATAGATACTCAATATCAGGGGGGAGAGTTCTTAAAGCTTCTTGCAGAGCATCTAAAAATCAATCTAAGAGACGTACCGCGTAGCACTCCTTACTACTGGTTTGAACGTGCTGAACTATCTTTCAGCGCTGAAAATATTTACCACAGCAAAGATTTAGCCCTTGTTGCATTTGTTGCTGCTAAATGGGCAATCAACAAGCGATCTGCCGTAGGCGGCAGCGCTTCGCTATCGCAACCGATGAAATCCACAACCATCGAAGTTTTAACACTAGCCATCTAAGGAGCAATCATCATGTCTGACAAGTTTACTAACAATGTCCGCGCTCGTTTGTACAAACAGGGTTATCAAGGATTTACCAAAGACGATTATACATCTGCCGCGATCGCTGTCGAGTGCGATGACCTTGACAATCCAACCAAAGAGCAATTGAGTCAAGCTGTTGACTATCTCAAAGGAAAAACGACTTGCCAATTATCTGTAGTTGATGAACCCGTTGAAGAAACGTTTTTAGTAGGGTCAGAAGATGTACAGCCTGACCCGGAACTTGATAATAGTCAGCTTACGGTCGCCTCACCAGAGATTAACAGCATCACTGTAACTACTGAGGATAAGCGTCAGA
>JAHCSU010000588.1 GCA_023522315.1 Nostoc sp. CCCryo 231-06 | reverse complement strand
CTATCTCAACACCAGTTTCGAGAAGCTTTAGAAGTATTAAATAATTCATCTGTTGATAATCCCAATATTGTCTCACTGAGAGCGTCGATTCAGATGGAGTTGGGTGACTATGAAGCAACCCATCAACTTTTGCAGAACCTTGCTGAGGAAGAATCGAACTCTGGTCATAACGCAGTTGTCGCCCGTTACTTAGAGTTAACTGGCAATCTAGCCTCGGCTCGGCAACTGCTAGATGAGGCTATGCAGGAGATGGACTCTTTCTACACGACAAGCGCAGAAACTCGTGCTTGGTTTCATGTACGGGCTGGGGATCTGGCTTTTGCAGCTGGGGATTTCGCCCTGTCTGAGCAGCGATATCGGGAGAGCTTTGACCTCTTCCCACGGCATATAGCTGCGTTTACAGGGCTGGCCCGCCTCTATGCGGCACAGCATCGCTGGCAGGATGTTCTAAATATCGCAAACCAGGGTATAGAACTGATGCCGTTGGTAGAAACGCTGGGGTATAAGGCTGATGCTCAACTAGCTTTGGGAGACCAAAAAGGCGCAGCTGAAACTGAAGATTTAATCGGGGTGGTAGCTTACCTGAGCAAGGTTAAAGGAATCTACGATCGCGCTTTGGCAGTCTACTACACCGAACACGGAATTCATTTAACAGAGGCATTACAGATTGCTCGTAGTGAAGTAGCAGTGCGAGACGATGTATACGCAGAGGATACTTTGGCTTGGGCAGCTGCGGCTAATGGCGAATGGCAAGAAGCGCAAAAGGCAGCACAACGGGCAACTCGCTTCGGAACAGAAGATGCTTTGCTGCAATTTCATGCTGGCATGATTGCGTTTCACTTAGGTAAGCGTGAGGAAGCAATAAAGCGATTAACTCAAGCAGTTAGCCTCAATCCTCAATTTCATCACAAGTATGCTGATGAAGCTCGTCAAGTCTTGGCTAACTTACTACCCTCTGTCTCTTTTCCGACTGCTAAGGCTATAGGGAGTTCTTTATGAAAAAGCTGCTACATTACTTGGCTTGGAATACCGCAATCATTACAATATGTTTATTTTGGATGCCGAAGGCGGATGCCCATCCTTTAGGCAATTTTACCATCAATCATTACGCAGGGGTGCAGGTAGCAACCGATGGTGTGGGGATTGATTATGTTCTAGACATGGCAGAGATTCCGGCTTTTCAGGAGATTAATCACTTAGATACTAATCGCGATCGCAAAGCTGATCCTGTAGAAACGGTTCAATACCCGGATCAGAAATGTCAGGAAGTCAACTCACACCTAGAACTGTTGATCGATAAACAGCCTTTACCACTGTCTTTGATAAAATCAACAGTCGAATTCCCTCCAGGTGTAGGAGGATTATCTACACTGCGGCTAAGTTGTAACTTTCAAGGGACAAGGGAGTTAGTAAGCGCGAATCAGTTAATATTTGAAGATAAGTTTTATCCACAGCGCTTGGGCTGGCGTGAAATTACTGTTGCTGCAAATGGCGTTCCTATTCAAGGTGATTTCACTTCTTCGAGTATCACCAACCGTTTGAGAGATTACCCTACTGAGTTACTTAGCAGTCCTCTCGACCAGCGTCGGATCTCCTTTAAACTCAATCCGTCTCTGACATTGAGTGAACAAGCGCCTCCACCGTCTGTTAAATCATCCAGCCGCTTAGATAATGCTTTGACAGGAAGAAGCAACGATGTCTTCACCAGCTTAATTACTCAGGAAAATCATAATTTCTTTACTATCTTAATTGCTCTAGCGATCGCCTTTTTATGGGGTGGTTTACACGCCCTGTCCCCTGGTCATGGAAAAACGATAGTTGGCGCTTATTTGGTGGGTTCCCGTAGCAAGCCCCAACACGCCCTATTTTTGGGGTTGACTGTGACGGTTACTCATACAGCTAGCATATTTGTTTTAGGGCTGGTAACACTTGGCACGTCTCAGTTTGTGCTGACTGAACAATTATACCCTTGGCTAAGTGTAATCTCTGGTCTGCTAGTAATTGGAATTGGTTTAAATTTGTTCATTAGTCGATTACAAGGTCATTCACACGACCATGAGCATAGTCACCAACACAGCCACCACCATCATCACCATCATCACCATCATCACCATGAGCATTCGCATCTACCACCTCACAGTGATCTAAGTTCCATGAAGTGGTCTAGCCTACTGGCGCTGGGAATTTCAGGCGGCTTGTTACCTTGTCCTTCAGCCTTAGTAGTATTGCTAAGTGCAATCGCAATGGGGCGAATTGGCTTTGGATTAGCCTTAGTATCTGCCTTTAGCTTAGGTCTAGCAGCAGTGCTAACTGGAATCGGCTTAATACTGGTCTACGCCAAAGATCGATTTGAGCATTTGCCATTTCAGATACCCAGGATAAAGATGTTACCTGTAGCAAGTGCCTTATGCATTACCCTAATTGGCTTAGGTATCACTACACAAGCTTTTCTGGGACAACCCTGGAACTAGATAAAAGTGCGAAAGATAAAAGCACTCAGTTTTGTAAAAACAACCTTGAATAAGTATATGTCACAAGCAATTAAAGAATCCATCGTCTCAGAAAACAATCTATCTCATCGCTCTACTAAATTTTCACAAACGGCCAAGCTTCAGAGTTTGAGTCAGTATTCATTTAATTTTTGGCAAAAATCCCTAAGATGTTCAATCCCTATTGCGTCTGCTGCGATGTCTGCGGCGGGCGTAGCCATCGCTCTATCTATAAGTGTTATCCTGCCATCTGAGGCATCCACCATTTCATATTCGGGTGATACAACAAACGCACCAACTTTTAACCGTCCTCAAACGGAAGGGTTTGAAGGTGGTACTAACCCGCCCACGTCACTTTCTAGTAATGGCACCGCCGTTTCTTATTACAGTCAGCCTTTCTCTGTTAATACTACTGGCTCTTATGATGTTGTAGGTTCTCAAAATTTCCTGGGCATCCAGTTCTTGTACCAGAACAGCTTCAATCCAACTACTCCACTAGATAATTTACTCAACGGAAATGATCCTTTTCCCGATGAAGGCACATCTGGTTTTAGTGGCTTAAGCTTAACTGCTAATAATCAATATTTTTTAGTCACTACTGGATTTGACAATAGCGATAACAGTTTTGGCACTTTTACCAATACCATCACAGGCCCTGGCAATATTACACTCGGTAGCACTCCCGTAAATGTCCCCGAACCTTCTTCAATCGCCAGCACAATAGCCTTTGGTATTTTTGGTAGCAGCTTCATACTAAAGCGCAAACTGAGAAAGCTAAAATCTGTCAACTAACTTCTTAATCAATCAGTCTAGATTGATCGCTTAACGGGCGATCGCCCGTTAAGGACTTAATATATAGCGGAATGGCACTAAGAAAAGCTGAAAGCTCGTTTGGGCAGGGTGTTGGGTGTAGGGAAAAATCAAGAAAAGTAAATATGAGTGGGGATACAAATAAATTTCTTCCTTACTACACCCGACACCCCACACCCAAAAGCCTTATATATAATGGGTTTGCCGTTATCTTAGTGCCATTCATATATAGCGTTTCTTAATCACATGACGTACATCTAGCCCTCTCCTCGCTTGCGGGTGGGGTTCTTGTACCTCGCTCAATCGAGAATTTCTATAAACTTCCAAAACTGGCAATAGCTAAGGATAATCACTGCCTATTTAATTCATTGGTAATTGTATGCGATAACTTGGTCAGTAAATGTTTTTGAGGCAAATATGAAACGATTTATCTTCATCTCTTTAATAACTGCTTTGTGCATAGTAGGCTATTTTGAATTTAGCTTGTCACAGGCTGAAACACTTTTTTGGCTCAATCTAAGTCTTTGATATTATCCCTGCCGAAAATCATTTCGCACTAAGACTCGTAATTTTAGCTGATTAGCTAATTTCTCTTTGCCATAAAATATCTGCAACTCTCGTCATCCCAGCTTTCAGATGGCGGCGATAGGTACTGAAAGGCAAATCTAGTAACTCGGCTGCTTGTTCTTGCGTGGGGGCGGGATTTAAATAAGTTCGATAAACAGCGCGATAGAGTTTTTCGTCACGCGGGGATGCTTGTAAATATTCAACTGCTTGTTTCACCAGATTTTGTAAAGCGTTAACGCGTTCGCCTAATGTGTTTAAAGGATTTTCGTTCACATTTGCTTTTGTGGCAACTTGTTCTTTAACTAAACCAGAAAGCGCTTCATGCACGCTTCGCGATCGCATTAAAGGATTATTCTGTAATGCATCAGGACAACTAAAGTTACGTAACGCATTTTGCACCGCCTCCACAAATTCTGGCTGACTAAGAACTAACAGAGGTTCACCGACTGGAGTATTCTCTACAGATTCTCCGGCAGTTGTAACCTCTTTTCGTGCCAAAATTTCCTTCCATGCGGCAGGTGACACAATTCGCCAGTCATGCCCATAAACACCATAGTGTCTTCCCCCAACTGTAAAATCAGTTTCAGAAAGTCGTGTTAAGTCGAAGTAGTTCAACATTGCTGTCCAACTATCTGCTTGGGCACAAGGTAGAAATGTGTATGCTAACCCCGGTGTATTCTGAAAATACTGCACAAAATTAGTGAAAATTAAACTTTGGGTGGGGGAAACAGCTTGATAGGTGTCCCGCGCCATCCAGAAGCGGAAAATAGTTGCACCTTCGCTAGGGCGTAATGGTGCATGGGTTTGGAGATATTGCCAAGATGCAAGAGCGCCCGGATCTGCACTCAAATCTTCAACAGTTGCTGTGTGCAATGCCACCATCATTGCAAACCCCGCAGGTTCGGAGTGCAAGTCACGAAATACTACTACATTCTGCGGTTGGCGCTTCAACCAGTGAGCTGCTATTTTTGCTGATTCTTCGCCTTCGTATTGTGCCACCATCCTCAGCAGTGCGGTTTTGTCAGTTTCCCTTAGTGAGTCCGTCAATAAACTACTTTGCTCACCCCAGGTGAAACAGGATCGAATCGCCGAGTTATCCCGATGCAAAAAAATATAATCAAGTAGTACTCGATGCTTTTCTTGCCCTTGGGTTTGTCCTAGTCGTTTAGTATAGTATTGACGCGCTCGGTGGTGTAATTCATTGTAAAATTCCGAATTACGCCAACGCAAGTCAGCAATTAAAACTTCTCGTGCTAAATCGTGGGGAAATAAACCCAATTGCCCTGATTCGATAAACGACAGTCCGCGCAACCACTCAAATAAATCATGAACATCAACTATTTCCCCTAAAGAGTGAGCCGATACAGCCAAAGCATTTTGAGGCACAGTCAATATTTGATTTAGTGCGGCTTCGGTAGTCAGTCGGATTACCGCACAAGCTTCTAAAGCCATACGGTGTGCGGGCGTTGGTACTTCTTTTATAAATCTTTCTAACAGTGTTTTAACAACATTGGGAGCAGGTTCTGCTTGAAAAGAGATTTCTTTTCCCTGAGCAAACACCTCAGCAACCAAAGATAATGCTAGAGGATGTCCGTGGGTAAAATCTAAAATCGCTTGGTGTTGTGTAGTGGGAATATCTCGTGTGGTGAGATAAGTTTGACTTTCTTCTGGGGTCAGGTTGCGTAGGGGCAAAGTGTGCATCAAAGCTTGCCAACCTGGATCGCTACACCAACCAGATGAGGGCGGGTTGCGTCCAGCAATCACAATTAAGGTATTAACAGACAAATGGGGTAAGAATACTTCTCGCAACCATTCATCTAGCTGGGTAATAGCTTCATAGGTATCAATTAAAATTACATGACGTTCTTGTCTTTGGGCTAGCACATCCAAAGGAGAATCTGATTCATTCAATCCCATTAACGATCGCAACGTGCTAACAAAAGATTCTGGCGCAGATCCTATATTACGTGCTTCTACGTAGATAGTTGATATTTTTGACTGTTCACAAAACCGCAAAAACTGCTGCATAAGGGTTGTTTTGCCCACACCGCCAGGGCCAAAGACGTGCAAGATGTGAAAAGGTAATTCTCTCGATGCGATCGCATCGAGAAATAGCTCCAGTTCCCGCTCACGTCCTACAAATCTGCGATTTCGTTCTGCACTTAGTCGCTGTAATAGAGATGTCATTGGCATCCCTTCCTCAAATTTTACGTAGGATTACTGTTTTAAAGTATGAAGGATGTTTTTGATTTATAAAATCTACTTTGACAAAATTTATAATTCTTACATACTACACCCGGTATTTAAAAGTAGTCCTTGGCAGCTAATAACGATGCTAGCAAATCCGACGTAAGCGAAGACCGCTTTCACTGCTATACAGCCGTGTTTTAGGATTATTCATTAAATTCCCATAGTAGAATTTTGCCAAAGCCACAACCACTGCAACTCAAGGCTCGGAGGATGTAATAAGTAACAGTAGATCAAAGTATCCCCAAGAACGCTCAAAAACTAGCCCCAAAGTGCTACCAATACATGGGATGCTAGTTGATGATTAGTGAGTTTTACCAATGTCTGTTGTTTCTGCTATCACTGTTACCGTTCCCGCCACAACTGCTAATTTGGGGCCAGGTTTTGATTGCATCGGTGCAGCATTAAAGCTGTACAACGAGTTCAAGTTCACTCGCATAGAAGAGGGTGGGTTAACTATTCATGTCACTGGTACGGAAGCTGAACGAGTCCAAACTGATGAAAGTAATCTCCTCTATCAAGCGTTTGTCAAGTTCTATCAACATATAGAGCAGACACCGCCGACTGTGAAAATAGAGATTAAGTTAGGTGTGCCGTTGGCGAGGGGTTTGGGTAGTTCGGCGACAGCAATTGTTGGTGGCTTGGTTGCTGCTAATCAACTTGAGGGTGCAACTCTTTCTCAGTCACAGGTGATGGAGTTAGCGATCGCAATGGAAGGACATCCTGATAATGTAGTTCCAGCTTTGTTAGGTGGATGTCGTCTCGCTGCTACCAGTGGTGCAGCTTGGGAAATTTGTGATGTTCCCTGGCATAAAGATGTTGTACCAGTTGTAGCTATTCCTAATTTTGAACTTTCCACTTCAGAAGCGCGGGGTGTTCTCCCCACTGAAGTGAGTCGCGCCGATGCGATTTTTAATACGGCACATTTGGGGTTATTGTTGCGCGGTTTGGAAACTGGTAACGGCCAATGGCTAAAGACAGCTTTGCAAGATAAATTGCATCAGCCCTATCGTAAAGCTTTGATTCCTGGTTATGATGCTCTCAACATCGCAGCTGTTAGTGCTGGTGCTTATGGTATGGTAATTAGTGGTGCGGGGCCGACACTGTTAGCTTTAGCGGATAAATTACACTCAAAGGCTGTGGAGGCGGCGATGTTAGCTGCTTGGCAAGAAGAAGGAATTACAGCCGAGGTGCGATCGCTTTCTCTCGATACCCAAGGCGCAAAAAGCTTTTAAAAAATCCGATGACTATTTTACTCAGCACTTAAAACTCGATTTATGGAGCAAATTCAGGCTGAAATGGCGGCGCTTAAATCTCAAATTCAGATTCTCCTAGAAGAACGCGCTGCACTCACTATTAATAATGTAATCTCTGGCGAGAATGATTCACCCCAGGCAATGGTGGAAGCGTATCGCCGTCAAGCCAGGGAAAATGCCCAATTATCAGTTGAACTCCAAGGCATAGATGCAGCGATCGCAGCTTTGGAAGGCCAGATAAAACAAAAACAAGGTAAGTTAGTGCGATCGCAAGTTGAATCAAAAGAACTTATCCAACAGCAGCAGCTAGAAGAAGCCAAAGAAGTGGCACAGGTACATGCTCAACGCATTAATCAACTGGCCGCAGAACTGGCCGCAGAAGTCCGTTTTCTTAAAGCTTGTGCTAATCAACTGAGTCCAATGTATTGGCAGATTTATTACAAGCCCTTCATCACTGGCTTCAAGACAATCTCTGTTCCCTATGTGCGCTCAGATGGGGAAGTGTGGACAATTGTCAACCGGATTGTTTAATGCTTAGGGCTAAAGCATTAAGCTGAAACACATCTAATTTACATAACCAAATTTCATCAAATTGTTGTGGGGTAGGCATCTTGCCTGCCCATTATGGTAAATATGGCGGTTCCAAATTGCATGAAATACAGACCACTGGTAGGGGCACAGCATTGCTGTGCCCTGCATCCAAATGAGAACTGCTATAGCCCTGACAATTAGGCTTAATTAGAAAATGTAACGATATTGTAGCGTTGGCTTTAGTTGACGTTGCAAAAGTTTACTTATAACCCACATTCCGCAGATGTGAATCATATTACTGATATTTTTGAAAAATCAAACACAAACAAATTTTACCAGCCTAATTTTTTGGGTTTGATTTTCACTTTTCGTTCAAATAAACAGACATAATAAACAATTTAATTTCAGTCTTGATTAATAGAGTTAAGTTAAAGTAATTCAAATTACTAAACTTTTCGTGATTTAGGATATAGCCAAAAGCTAAACAAACGGCTAACTCTAGGCATGACAACGTAGGTCAAAACTACAACCATAATAATGGTAACGAGCAGCGAAATAATCAAAGGTGGTAAACCGCGAAGCAGAGGAACTAGAAACGTACTCAAAATATTAATCAACACAAATACAGCAGCCCAAGTCAGCAATGCTGTTTTATAGCGCGGTGGAGTTTTCAGTGGTTGACCGGGAAGAGAAAACCAAGCTTCTAATCCACTAATTTGTTGAACATGAGGGTCAGATTCAACCAAAGATTGGGCTTGAGTTAGCCAGTATTCGCGATCGCGCGATGTCATCCACGCCTTCAAATTTTCATAACCATCAAACCGGAAGATGATCACATATTCATTTCGCACGCCAAGTTGGGGGCGAATCACATTTGTTCCCAAATGCCCTAGATATGTTCTGGAAACACTGGTAATATCTTTCAACCAAGCCTCATAAGCAGTTTCGCATCCTGGTTTGACAAGTTGTGTAATGACTACGGTTACAAATTGATCGTCTTGTTCCATCTCCATTAGTTATGTCACCATCAAGTTAGTAAATGTGATTTTTAGTAACCGTAGCATGGTTTAGTCGCTCTCAAGCCAAGGGATATCCAGCTTTCCCAACTTCAAGCCGAACAACATTGGCAGGAACCACCCCTGTAGGCGGCGGTAAAAACATTCCACCGTTAGTAACAACATAGATTGCGGTGCAATCGCTCTCACTTTGACCAAAAGCCACGGCTGTGCTACCAATTACACCTGACTCGGCTTGAGCAATGATGGTTGTACTGCGATCGCTGGCAATTCGTACTACACTGTTGTATATGTGCGTTGCTCCGTAAAGGTTGCCTTCCACATCAAAGGTAAAGTCATCAATATTAGTCTGCTCAACAAAAATTTCCGGCTCACCTGGTTGATTTGCGGTATCAACGGGAATCCGCAACAGCAACATTTTTTCCGTATTTGAAACATAGAGGAAATCACCAAAACGCTTCAAGCCATTTGCAGCCGGAAACACGCTTTCCGAATTGCTACGAGCCAGCATTGGATGTTCTAGCCAAATTGCTCCACTGGGTTGAGCAACATCAATTAGCCAGATTGCACCGCGATAGGAATCTGCTGTTAAATACTGAGTGCCAGAAAGTGGGGTGATGCCATTAAGAAATATAGCTTCTGGCAGTGTCAGCAACGTTTCCACCGTGCCATCACTTTTAACTAGAGAAACCACGGGTATAGAATCAGCATTCCAACCTGTTGTCACCAGATCGCCGTTGGTAGTGAAAGCAAGACCACTTACTTTGCCTTCAACAGTGGCATGAATCTGCTGATTGCCATCTGGGGTAATGCGAACAATCTTGCCAACTTCGTGATTAGTTACAAAAATTGTGCCATCTGGTGCGTAGGCGTAGCCCGCCGCAGGCATCGCTAGATTTTCCAAAAAAGTATTGACCGGGAACGAGGCAATAACTTTGGCAGGTACTAATTCAATGGTTGTATCTGCGTAAATAGGCGGTAAACCTGCGGAATTTCCCATATTAACCTACCATTGTAATTGAATGGGCCCACCAAACTTTCGCATCTCTGCAAAAAACAGTCCTTGCGCTCCTCCATCGGGAAGTGTTGCCAAATAGACAGCAGTTTCGGCTCCTTCTTCTGCCGTGAACGGGGCATTATCTCCCCCCATATGTGTCTTCATCCAACCCGGAGAATAGGCATTTACGAGAATATTAGTACCTTGGAGTTCCTTGGCGAGAATCACGGTTAGTCCATTTACTCCCACCTTCGAGAGTCGATAGGAAAGCGCTAAAGGGTAGTAGTCAGTGGGAACTGATACCAAAGATGCCATTTCCGTTGAAATATTGACAATGCGACCGTAATTTTGCACCTTCATCAACGGAATTAATGCCTGAGAAATTCTGAGTACCGCTAAAACATTAGTTTCAAAGGTGGCTCGCATCGTTTCCAGTTGCACAGTAAGTAAGCTGGACTCCTCCGGCTTAGTTGTGGGATTTACGCCTGCATTATTGACCAGAATATCTACTTTGCCATAAGTTTCACGCAGCCACTCGGTAAACTGCTGCACACTTCCATCATTGGTGACATCCAGCGTGTGATAGTCAACATCAAACCCTTCATTGGTAAGCTGCCCTTTAGCAGCAAGACCATCTGTTTCATTACGACTCGTCAGAATTACGCGGTTGCCAATTTGGGATAATTGACGGGAAATAGCATATCCTAGCCCTCGATTACTGCCTGTTACCACAGCAATCCTTTTTTGAGTCGTCATTTTTATGACGTTGAAACTGCTTTTGATTTTACTGTACTGAGATGAAATGAATTAAGCAAGTTGATTGCAGTGATATATTCAATCAATGAGATTACTTTTTAGTATAGAATAAAGCAAAACGTGTCTTTTTTGACCGAAAGAAAAAAATGTTTAAATCCAAGTTAATTATAGTGACAAGTAGTCTATTCCTAATCAGTGGACTCACAGTAACGAAGGTAGTACAAGCCAAACAAAATAACCAGAATAATCATACACAGACATCGGCTTCATATACAGAAACTGAACTGATAGGTATTGCCAAAGCTGCAATACAAACAGAAAATGATATCCTTGTAAATGGCAATATTATAGCTGTTTTAAATCGTAATCCTCGATCATCAAGGGCTAAAGTAGCGCTTCAAAAACGTTTTGAAAAAACATTGGAGCGCCGAAAATTTTTAGCAAATCGTAAAATTGGTTTCAAGGGCTTTCAAACCAAGCTAGAGATAAAAAACATTCAAATTAATGGAGATATAGCAACTTTAGAGGCAAAAGAAAAAACTATCCTTGATTATGACTTGTCTGTTATGCCTCCTGATGCGCCTAAGACAACTGAATCTCACACAGATCATTTGTTCAGCTTTCTTTTACGCAATGGTCAGTGGGAGTTGTCTTCAGATCAATTGCTGAATGTCCCTGGTCTACCTACTAAGCCTGATGAAAAATCAGTTCCAGTTGATCCTAGTGTGACTCCAGCAGATACTAAATTTCAAGGCATGAGAGTTTGAAGTATACATTACAGGCAAACTAACCTAGCGATCAAATTCCATTATTACTAGGAATAATATAGAAACTCCAAAATATTTCTCAATCCTTATATCATTCTCAATAATAGACCTGACTTTAAAGAATTTAGAGAAAGCTATTTGAAATTGGGATTTACCAATTGTGAGCGTTCTTCCTTTACCAAAGAATTATTAACTCTTGGGGATTTCAACTTACTCTCGCTGAAATGATTTAGTTTTTTAGCTGACATAAACCATTAAAATAGGGACTGAGAAATAAATCTCAGTCCCGATAAAAAAGCGGGCTAACCGCTATTTATATGGTTAACCCGTGCAGCTTTGGGAACGCGCAGAGAAATTGTTATTGCAATACCAACTTCACATTGGCGTTTTGCAAACCGCGCTGTTTTACTTCAGCCAAAGTTTTGTTAACTGCATACTTTTGGTTGATTGAGTTGATCAACTCGGTTTGGTTGTGCTTCTTAGCAACTCCCCACAAGTCAGCAATTAGGTCAAAGGAACCATCGCTGTTGCGAGACCAGCCGAGGTCATATTCGCCATCCAACATCGCAACGATGTCAGAACGGACACGCTGACCGTTATAACCACGGACATCAGCTTCAGTCTTTACGCTGATACCTAAGTCGCGCAAGGAAGCCTTGAGGATTTCGGCATCGGTGATCTTGGTACGCAGGGTGCTAAAGTGAGACATTTGGGTTTCCTCCAATGAGAAGATTGAGAAAAACGACAACGGTTTGTTTTCGGCGAAGCCGCGCTTAACAGGATGCGGCTTTTCTTATAACTGCTAGCATTGGGAGCTAGCCTTTCCCCCTGGGATGGCAGAGGAAAGCTTTTAAAACTCCATTCGCTGATATTCAGCTACGGAGGATGCTGCGGGGCGTGCGCGCTGTCTGGCCCAATCTCTCAGAGCCGTTACTTGTTCTTGCATCGTTCGAGACAGCGGCAATGTTGCCTTCAGTGCAGCAATAATATCTAGTTGGGTGAACTCCCGATCTTGGGCAAAAGCTTCATACATTGCCGCAACGATCGCTTGCTCAACTTCTGCCCCAGAAAAGCCATCAGACATCTTGGCTAGTTGCTCAAGATCGAATCGAGAGATGTCTTCACGGCGCTTGGTCAGATGAATATTAAAAATGTGTTGCCGTTCTTCCGGTGTTGGCAGATCGACAAAGAAAATTTCATCAAAGCGTCCTTTCCTCAAGAATTCGCCAGGTAAGCGTTCTACTCTGTTGGCTGTTGCCATCACGAACACTGGTGACTTCTTATCTTGCATCCATGTGAGGAAAGAGCCGAAGATTCTGCTTGAAGTCCCCCCATCAGAGTCGGAGGAACCTCCACTACCAGCAAAGGATTTATCCAATTCATCGATAAACAAAATCGCTGGGGAAATAGATTCTGCTGTTTTCAGGGCGTTTCGCAGATTTGCCTCACTTCGTCCCACCATTGAGCCGTCGTAGACTCGCCCCATATCCAACCGCAACAGTGGTAAACCCCACAGCCGGGAAGTAGTTTTGGCAATTAACGATTTACCGCAACCAGGAACTCCGAGAATTAACATCCCCTTTGGTTGAGGCAAACCATACTCTCTCGCTCTTTCTGTGAAAGCGTTAGAGCGTTGCTTGAGCCATCTTTTTAACTCTTCTAAGCCACCTACTGCATCAATGGTTTCATCTTCTTCCATGTATTCTAAGATGCCATTGCGCCGAATTAGTTGCTTTTTCTCAGATAAAACGATATCTACTTCATCTTCCGTCAAACGCCCTGTAGTTACCTGCGCCTTTCGGTAGACTTTCTCAGCTTCATCTTTAGTTAGACCTAAAGCTGCTCTGAGAAGCTTTTCTCTAGCCTCTGTTGTCAACCGCCGACCACGATTTTGGTCTACGTGCTCAGTCAGTACTTTATTCAACTCTGCCATATCTGGCAGTGTAAAATCAATAACAACAACTTCTTTTTCCAACTCTATAGGTACTTGTTGCATTGGAGACATCAAAATGATGTTCTTTTGCGTACCTTTAAAGCTAGCGATCGCATCTCGTAACGATCTGTTTGTTGCAGGCGCATCAATAAAGGGGTGTAAATCTTTAAGAATAAATATACTGGGTTCTTTCTGCCGGATAATCCACTCAATCGCCGCCTCTGGAGACACGGTATTATGTTGGGTAACATTCCGGGGTTGACCATACTCCACAATCCCGTGTGTTACTGTCCAAACAAATACTCGGCGCTGGGGCTTTAATAACTGGGCGATTGTGGAAACTGCTTGCTCGGCCCGCTCTTCCTCGGAGGTCACAAGGTAGATTAAAGGGTATTGAGCTTGAATTAGGATATTGAGCTCTTCTTTCATACTTCGACCTACTTGAGACCTTATAGAGACAGTAGAGACATTGCTTCTGGTAAAGACAACCGAATCATGAATAATTCATAACTCCAATCTATTTAGCAAGGAACTAACTCTTCCTCACCCTTGGGATTGGTTTCATCGCCATCCATCTCATCAATGGAAAGATGGTCTTGACCAACTACTGCTGGTTGATTGCCTAAAGCAACCAGTTCCCCATCACGTAATACTAGTGAGCTATCACAAGTTGGGCATGAATAAACTCTATGAGTCCGCCCATAAGAAGAGTCTTCTAACTCATCAACCAATTCTTGATTAGATAGGTAAAAACCAAGGGCACGTTCGGCAAGTTCTGACATTGGTTCGGAATCGACTGCTGAACGAATCTTCAGTTTTCTGTGCAACTCTGGCGATAAATACAAAGTGACCTTTTGCTTAGTTTGCGTTTGCATATAACTCTTTAACGGTCTTACCCGGGTATGTATATCAACTTATCGGTTCTTCTATTAGTTGTCAAGACAGCAAAACGTTTTAACGCCATTTTTGTTACATTTGTTTATATTTGGGGCTGAAATGCTGTTTATTGAGTGATAAATCCCTCACGACAAACCTCTGAGAATTAATCAGGGTTTAGGATTCAAATCGTGAACCTCAATAGAAATTAGCGATCGCTAATTTAATGATTGCCTGAGTTGGCTGATTTTTTAACTATTTGAAGCGTAAGCGGATTAAAGTTGAACACCTTTCCGGTTGTAAACAACTGATATCCACAAGAGATGCCAGCAAATGACACCAGCATAGAAAAAAGGGACACAGAGCCGATTACAACACCACTGGCGATGAATAGAGCAATTCCTATGCCAATCAACACCCATCCCAGTTTCCGATTATCGCGCCCACCCCAATTTAGAGCTACTACACCTCCGATACACAGCAAAATTCCAGGTGTGCTGCGTAAGTAGACGCTCACATAAATACTTGTACTTAAAAATGTAACGCCTGCTAGGATTAGCCCTAAGCCAATGAGCTTACTGGCAAGGATTACTTGTTCCTCTTCTTTACCGATGCTGGGCGCTGTAATTTTTGTGGGCGCGGAGTTTGGTGTAGGATTTTTTGTGGCAGATGCAGAGTGCTGCTGCACCCTAAACATAAAAGTTATTTTGTCTCCCTGCCCAAGGGAAACTCTGTCTCCCGGTTGCAGGGGAGAAAAAACTTGAGGTTGAAGTTTCGCACTGTTAACATACGTGCCATTAGAACTGCCCAAATCGGTGATATGGTATTCATCCCCATTTACCCAGATTTGCGCGTGGATGCGAGATGCCACATCCGAATCTGGTAAGCCAGAAACATCAATATCTGGTGGTTTTTGGTCGTTTGGCTTACCGATGCAAATTACAGAAAGATTCGGTGGAAATTGCAAAGATGTGTTGGTTTGGAAGTGAAAAAGCTCCAAAGTTAGCTCGGCTGTCTGAGATGCACTGTACATGATTTGTGTGATAAAGCACTTACTCTGAGCTTGCTCTACTG
>JAHCSU010000587.1 GCA_023522315.1 Nostoc sp. CCCryo 231-06 | reverse complement strand
GTGCGTGTACGCCCTGGTATGTACATTGGTGATACCGACGATGGCATAGGTTTGCATCATATGGTGTTTGAAGTAGTAGATAACGCCATTGATTAAGCCTTGGCGGGTCACTGTGATCAAATTGACATCATCATCCACGAAGATGAATCGGTCAGCGTCAAAGACAATGGACGCGGTATACCTGTCGATATTCACCCAGAAGAAGGGGTGTCAGCCGCGCAGGTTATCATGACGGTACTGCATGCGGGCGGTAAATTTGACGACAACAGCTATAAAGCCTCAGGTGGTTTGCACGGTGTCGGTGCGTCAGTGGTTAATGCGTTATCAAAAAAAACTGGTGCTCGATATCTGGCGTGATGGCTACCACTATAGCCAAACGTATGCTGATGGTGAGCCCGTAGCCCCTGTCGAGCAACTTGAAGCCACCCAGCAAACAGGCACACAAGTACGTTTTTATCCAAGCGATGATATTTTTACAGGCACGATTTTTGATTTTGAAATTCTCGCCAAGCGCTT
>JAHCSU010000586.1 GCA_023522315.1 Nostoc sp. CCCryo 231-06 | reverse complement strand
AAAGTATTTGTATTTTAATCTAGTGTACCTCATTACAGACGGCAGTGCTGTAATGAGGCTTTTAGCTCCATTAATGAGGCTTTGAACTCCGTTAATGAGTCTTTGAACTCCGTTAATGAGTCTAAGTAATAAAAATGCCCAATTGTTATTGCGAATGGAGCGTTCGCGGAGCGTCTCGTAGAGAAGCGGAATGAAGCAATCTCTGAGTCCTTGTGATTGCTTCGCTCCACTAAGTTCCGCTCGCAATGACAGACTTTGGATAATTTATTTATTGGAACACTCTTAATGACTTTTTGATGCTTTTATTGGAAATCTCTTAACAAATGAATTGCGATCGCACCGTGGCAATCTCAAACCCTTCCCACTTCTTTACTCAGCAATGTTTCGGTGACTATAACCCAGCAAACCACTCATAGCCCTGATCCTCCCAATAGCCTTTAAGAGGTAACAAATTGCTGACGAATGTAATTTGAGTCACCCACTTGCTTTGCTTGTAGCCCAGTTTAATTGGGGATGCTAGGCGCATGGGCGCACCATTATCAACTGATAATGGTTGTCCATTCTTTTGATAAGCCATGAGAGTTTGGGGATGTACAGCAGAGGCAATATCCCAGCTTTCATAATAGCCATCAGCAGATTTGAAGTAGACATAGCGGACATTTGACTTAGGCTGTACCAGCGCTACCAAGTCTCGCAATCGCACACCTCCCCATTGAACGATCGCAGCCCAGCCTTCAACACAGACATGGCGAATTATCATTGAAGTCAAGGGAAGTTTTTGAATATCCCCCATACTCAATTGGATCGCGTTACTAACCTCGCCATCAATCGTCAGGCGAAACTGCGCCGACTCAATTTGCGGCGTAAAGTCAAAGGTATTTATCAGCAATTTGTCTGCTTCTATGGCACTGACAGGAAATTCTGGAACTGGTTTCTGAGATAACAGGAGTGCTTCAAGACTTTGGTTTAGTGGCTCAGATATTTGCCGCAGATTATCTGAGAACAAATTTGTCCCACAGCCACCAAAAAGAAAGCCTACCCCTGAAAGTCCCGATACTTGCAGTAACCGACGACGGGATAGGGTGTGTTTGGGAAGAATCAGACTCATATTACCTGTACAGGAACATAGACTTAACTAGACGGATGCTTACTACCTTCAGGGCAAGTAAGGAATGAGCAATTGTAAACAGACTTGATATACAATGCCTACGGCAGCAAGTTACGCAACCCAATTTCTTTGTGTAATATTTTATTAGTGAAGAATATCTGCGCTTTGATGCTCCTGATACTAATCTATGGGCAACACAGGAACAAAGCGACTTTTAAGCAACGGCTGGGAATATTTATTTGACACTCCTCGACCTGAAGGTACGTTCGCGTTAGCGTCTCGAAGAGAGGATTCTTGAATCAACGAGACCACTTAAATTAGATACCTTGCAGTTTCTAACCCAGAGGTGGGACTCTCCTCAAGCGACTTCGGGTATGCCCTACCGAAGGAAGGATTGCTCCAAGTTCTTTTTGGATTTGAAACAAAAAATGTTTCAAAAAACTGTTTGTGTTTCGACTTCGCTCAACACAAGTCTAGCTCCTCTGAATCTTTTACCTACTGCGAGGTGGAGTCTAGAAAAATGCAGTAGAACCGCATAGATGAGCCACTGCGTTGCGGGGGTTCCCCCCGTTGTAGCACGTGGCGTCCAATTTTCAAGGTTCAGCGTGCCTCTCGGCGACAAGGTGTTTTAAAGTGGTTGATTACCTTATCCACTATAATCAACATACCACACCTTGAGGTAGTTATCAATGTCCAAGCCGGAAATATTTATAACATTTCGCGTCACTCAACAGGAAAAAGATTTGCTGAAACTCTACTGCGAACAAGAGGCAAGGAACCAAACAGAAGTACTCAGAGAGTTGATCCGGTCTTTGAACCGGAGAATTAAAAGCCGTGCTTCTAGTACGGGGCTTTAGACCCATTAATTCCGGTAAGGTAATAAAAATGCTGAAAAATAAAAATCTACTGGTAGCAGCTATTATCTGCTTGTGTTTGAGTAATGGGAATAGTGCCTTTGGTAAAGATTTTGGCGTTGTTTTATCAAAGATTCTAAGCTCAGATCAAGCAGCAGTTGCTAAGAACAAAAACGCAGTCGCTAACTTTGAGCAAGGAAGCAATCTTTACAAACAAGGAGATTTCAAAGGAGCAGAGGCGGCTTTTCGGAAAGCAATTGAACTAGAACCGAACTTTGCCCAAGCTTATATTGCTTTGGCAAATACTCTCGACGATCAAGGTAAACCACAAGAAGCGATCGCTATTTACAAAAAAGCCATTAGCCTCGATTCTAAAGACTCTGGAGCATACTTTAATTTAGGTTTGACTTTAGCAAGACTCAATCAGTTAGAAGCTGCGATCGCACAATATAAGAGAGCTATTAGCCTTGAACCCAACTATGCAGATGCTCACTATAACTTAGGAAATGCTCTCTACGCTCAAGGCAAGCTAACAGAAGCAGTGACCGAATATACAGCAGCTATTCGCCTCAAACCCAATTATGCCCCAACCTACACGCGTCTGGGAAATGCTCTGTACGATCAAGGTGAGCTAGCAGAAGCAGTTACTCAGTACAAAAAATCCATTAGCTTCGATCCCAAATATGCAGACGCTCACTATTACTTAGGGAACGCCTTGTATGCTATAGGATTGCCAGCCGAAGCAATCGCCGAATATACAGCAGCCATTCGCCTCGATCCAAAAAATCCCGCAGGTTACAACGCCTTGGGAAATACTCTGTACGCTCAAGGAAAACTAGAAGAAGCGATCGCACATTACAAAAAAGCCATAAGCTTCGATCCCAACTATGCAGACGCTCACTATAATTTAGCAAGTGCTTTTTACGCTCAAGGTAAGCTAACACAAGCAATCGCCGGCTATAGCGAAGCGATTCGCCTCGATCCCAAACATGCACAAGCTTACACGGGTTTGGGAAATGCGATGGATGATCAAGGTAAACCCCAAGAAGCGATCGCACATTACAAAAAAGCTATTAGCCTTGTACCTAACGATGCATTCACTTACTATAATTTGGGGATCACTTTGGGAAGAGAACAACAGCTAGAAGAAGCGATCGTTAATCTCAAAAAAGCCAGAGAGTTATTCCAAGCTGAGGAAAACAAGGAGATGGTTGAGCAAGTTGATCAGCTAATCGAAAAAATGAATATCCGAACGAATTGAATAAAGGGCATGGGGCATTGGGCATGGGGAATTGGGAAAAATGACTCAAGAAAAGGGTAAAGTCTATCTCGTAGGTGCTGGCCCTGGAGATGTGGCATACCTGACGGTAAAAGCTTACAATCTCTTAGCTGCTGCTCAGGTTTTAGTCTACGATGCCTTGGTAGATGCTCAATTATTGCAGTGCGTACCACCTGATTGTTTGAAGTTAGATGTTGGGAAACGCGGTGGTAAACCCAGTACAACCCAAGCTGAAATTAACAAGTTACTGATAAAGCATTGCCAGCAAGGGAAACAAGTTATACGGCTCAAATCCGGCGATCCGTTAATTTTTGGGCGTTGTACTTCCGAAATTGAAGCGCTGAAAGCATCTGGTTGTGATTTTGAACTAGTACCAGGAATTTCCTCAGCCCTTGCAGCACCTTTGTTAGCAGGAATTCCCCTCACCGATCCGGTGTTGAGTCGTACTTTTGCAGTGCTTACAGCTCATGAACCAGAAGTTTTAGACTGGGAGGCACTCTCACGGCTAGAGACACTGGTAATTTTAATGGGAGGGCAACATCTGCCAGAAATTGTACATCAACTGGTGCGACACGGGCGATCGCACTTAACACCCATTGCCATCATCCGTTGGGCAGGAACTCCTCGTCAACAAATTTGGACAGCGCAACTGGGCAATATTGTGGAACAAACCACCGAATTATCCCTTTCTCCAGCAGTAATTGTTATTGGCGAAGTTGTTGGGCTACGGAAGTACTTACAACCTGAGAATATATATTTAGACGAAATTATCAGGCAGGAGCCTGGAGAAAAGCATTCCCAGGTTCCGCCTGTGAACGAGAGTATTCCTATACCCCAACCTATGTTAATTAACTTCCCCTCATCTCGTCTTCCTCTCAGTGGCAAAACAATCTTGGTGACACGTTCAGTTGGACAATCGAGCCAATTTAGCGATCGCCTCATCGCATTAGGTGCAACAGTGATCGAAATGCCTACCTTAGAAATCGGCCCGCCCTCCTGTTGGGAAGCTTTGGATAATGCGATCGCTCATTTATCTGACTTCGACTGGTTAATTCTTACTTCTACCAATGCCATAGACTACTTTTTTGAAAGGCTAAACGCCCAAGGTAAAGATAGCCGTGCCTTAGCAGGCGTTAAAATTGCCGTCGTTGGTGAGAAAACAGCCCATTGTCTCAAACAACACTCTCTCCAACCAGATTTTATTCCCCCCAACTTTGTTGCCGATTCTTTAGTGGAAAATTTCCCAGAGAAACTAGATGGTAAAAAGGTTTTATTTCCCAGAGTTGAAAGCGGCGGAAGAGAAATTTTGGTTAACGAATTAACTATCAAGGGAGCAAAGGTGATAGAAGTTGCCGCATATCAATCTTGTTGTCCTAGTGGTATTCCACCAGAGGCACAGTTAGCTCTCCAAAACCGCAAGATAGATGTGATTACTTTTGCCAGTTCTAAAACTGTGCAATTTTTTTGTCAACTTACTGACAAGATATTTTCCAACAACTCTGATCCTAGTCAATTGTTAGAGGGCGTTTGTATTGCCTCTATCGGGCCGCAAACCTCCAAAACGTGTCATTTTTTATTCAGGCGTGTGGATGTAGAAGCCCAAGAATATACTTTAGATGGTTTAACCCAAGCATTGATAACATGGGCGACAAATTCTTAGATGAGCCAGCAGGGGGAGGTGGGGGAAGCAGGGGAGGCAGGGGAAGCAGGAGAAGAATAATAATTTCTGACCAATGACCAATGACCAATGACCAATGACCAATGACTAATGACCAATGACAAAACGTATAATCGGCTTAACTGGAGGTATTGCCACAGGCAAAACCACTGTCACTAATTATTTGGCTAGCGCTTATAAGCTACCGATTCTGGATGCAGATATTTATGCTAGAGAGGCAGTATCTTTAGGTTCGCCTATTCTTGGTGCGATCGCTCAACGTTACAGCGAACAAATTTTACTAGCAGATGGCAGCCTCAACCGCCAAAAGCTAGGCGAAATTATCTTTAATCGTCAAGATGAACGCAACTGGATAGACAATTTGATTCATCCAGATGTGCGCGATCGGTTTGAGGAAGCGATCGCCCTATCTTCCTCACAAACACTGGTGTTAGTAGTGCCTCTATTATTTGAAGCTGGGATGACTGATTTAGTTACAGAAATCTGGGTAGTGCGTTGTTCTCAAGAGCAACAGCTACAAAGATTGATACAACGAAATCATTTAAATAGAGAACAGGCACAAGCCAGGATCAACAGCCAATTATCTATTGAAGAAAAAGCGGCTCATGCAGATGTAGTTTTAGATAACTCTTCCACCCTCGAAGTGCTACTGACACAAGTAGATGTAGCTCTAAAAACCACAAATAGGGACTAAATACTATTTATATTAAAAAATATACATAGAATACATTCTCAAAATATAAAATGTTTATGAAATCAATATTATTTAGTTAAGTAAAAAATACTCCTGTCTAACCAAGATTTGTCAAATAATTCGGTGGTTTTACAGTTGAAGCTGTGGTTTATAGTAATGTAAATTTAAGTGGTTAATCAACAAATAAATGCTATCGACCTCTGATATTGTACTAGATAATATGATTGTAATGATGCTCAAAGTTCAAGGCATAAAGTAATAAATAGTTAACTTTTACCTGATATATGCAAAATCATGAATAACCTAAAAGGGTTATTGAGCAAAAAATATCATCTGGGTAAAAATTAAATATTAATAACTAATGATTAAGATTTAAGAAAACTTAATTGTAAATTCTCCTTCATAATTTACAATTATTTTTCTAAGTACCTTGTCAACGAACTGCTTGTAATTTATTTTTTGCTACTTGTGAGTGTGCAGGCACTTAATTAGACATTGTGTGATGTATTGGCTTTACTAGCTCTCAATGCGGTTGATTCCTAACTAGATTATCCACCTGTTCGATTCTGGATTGATGATTGAAAGGAATTGAAATTCACCTAGAGTCCAGAACCCTTCGTTTTAGATTTCTTCTGTGGGAGAACTCACTTATGTCTTTGATAAGAACAGGTATGAACTTAAGTTTTGGTTTTTTAAGTAAGTTAGCCCTAGTTAGCTTTCCAGCAAACCAATCAAAACAGAAGAATAAAATACACGATTATAGCCAACTAGTTTGCGGAAGCGACTACGTATTTGAGCGCCTCAATGAAGGAACGATCGGGTATATGACTGGAATCGGGAAAGGGATTAAACCCTGCGATCGCATTATTTTACGAGAAGGTTATGAATCTTATCAATATCAAGTTGAGGAAGTTGATTATTACTCAGATCCATCTGATATGTGGATAGCTTTACTCAAACAAGTGCCGATTGAATAAATATTAAAGTCAAGAATAATTTATAATTCATAAATTAAATTTTGTTCAACGCCAATCGGTTTAATACTCCTTAAAATGAATCAACACAAAAAGTTCTACGCCCCAGACCAGAACTTTTACCCAATAAAGTGGGCTACTTCTCTTAATTAGATAAAGTTTAATTAAGCTGTCGAAGAAACTCAATATTCAAATCTAGCTTTTCTCCTAACCAAAAAGAATGAACCGCGTGGTCTGCTACAGCATCGTCTGTCTCAGGGTGGACGAGAATATCTAACCCCTCACGATTAAGCATTAACCAGGGAACGACTTTATCAAACTGATTCGGTAAGAAAGCAACTTGATACATTCCTTTGGGGTGGGGGCCGATGGGCTTGTCAAACCAGCGTCCGAGTTGCACGTCAAATCTAGCGCCCAATCCTTCACGTACACGCGCAGCTACATCCCGACTGGCGGGATCGAAGTAAACATGAGCATGAAAATCAGTGATCTCGATAGTATCTTCTTTCATAGATCCACTTTTCGCTCTCAACTCTAATTTTGGGTAGCGGGCTTTTTCTTTCTCACTGAAAAAGCAATGTTTACGACGGGCTATGCCTACGCTCAATTTTAGCCCAATACCGTGCAGTTAAGAATCGGTTGTGGAGATTGAGGGAAGTAGGTAGACGAGAATAAACCAAATTCAGAGTTTGGCTCGCTCCGATTTATGCAATTTTAGTAATTAGTTAACGCTTAAACTGCTTGTAGTTTCTTTGACAACTTCATCTGTTTTAGGAGCAACTGAAAGATGCATAACATGCACCGTACAAGGAGCATGGTGAAGAACATAGTTACTCACACTACCAAGAAATAGTTCCATCAGCCCAGAACGACCTCGACGCCCCATCACAATTAGGTCAGCGCTATAACTATGAGCAAAATCACAAATGATGCGACCAGGATTACCAATATTTTGTGTAAATTCCGTATTTACATTTACTGCGGTAGCTTGGGCGCAGAAAAATTGCAACATCTGGATTCCTTTATTTTTAAAGTCATCCCACTGCTTTTGGTATAACTCGAAGCTTTGACTGCTCAATCCTGGATAGTAGTCAAAATTAGACAGCATAGATACGTAAGGGCTACCGTCTTCTTCGGGAGATAGGACATGCACTAGCATTAAGCTAGCTTGTGTTAACTTTGCTAAACCCAACGCTTCTTCAAAAACCTGTTGCCCTATTTCCGAGCGATCTAATGCAACTAGAATCTTTTTAAACATCATATAGACCTCCGATTTCATTGGTAATTGGTCTTTACAGTTTTGTTTTTCCAAATGCTGGATTGTCAAAAATGACTAATCCCTCAACTATGTTTAGCGACTTGTTAATTTTAAATTTATTAAAGGTTTTCGCCCCTTATTTATGTTTATAGCAAAATAATTTGAGAAACTTGTGAAGAAAACATTTATCTTTGACTATCAGGGAGCATCCCGTTTTGGAAGAAACATCTTTGGCCCCTCACCTAAATTCATCTCTAAAGGTTGGGAAATGGGCTATTGATGCCATAGATTAATCTGGTTTTATTTTGGTTCACCAAAGTGATTATCTGCTGTTAACGTACTGTAGCAAGGTTAAATTTAGCGATCGCTGCGTGGGGATTCATTCAAGGCAAAATCCCGCCAGCGACTTCAAGTAACCGTCAGGCGGGAGAAATGAAAATACTTTCCAAGAGGTGAGAATACGTGCGCTCTTGGCGACAGATTAAGCTTTGATGCGGCTTGGCGAATCTTGTTGAATATGTTGTAAATTGAATGCCTGAGTGTTCTTTCATGTAAACGCCATGCCTACGGTAGTAAACTACACCCTACCGAACTTGACAGAATTTAAGCGCTGATGACGCAGGTATTGTCTTGACCATCGTCTACAAACATCTTTTATAAATTGTCTGTCTTCGTTAACCAAAAGCTCATCTGGTTTATCAAATCTGCGTAGATTAAATTATCTAGAGAAGGGATTTCCTCCATTTACCCCTTGAATCCGAAACTCCTGCGGACATGTTGTCCCAGATAAGCGTGTTCCACTAAACGTAAAAGTAGTGCCGTTGGAATTGATAGCATTACCACTTATCTTCCGATCTGGAACAAAGTCTCCTCTTACTTCACCGTTCAATGCAATACTTACTTCTGAAAATGGCTGTGTGACTGCTTGCCAATTTCTCTGATCCTTACCTAGATTTGTACGGCTATAAGTAGCCTCTTGTCCAAGAAAACGTAGACTACCGTTGAAGTCAAATTCAAAACAAGCTGTAAAATCCTCTCCCTGACTCGACTTAACCTTGAGATCGTAGATTTTGCCTTCCACTCCAGCTTGTACTGGCGCAGCAAACAACATTATCTGCCCAAGTAAACAAGTTAAAACTAAACCCCACTTAGATTGGATGATTTTAACTAACATAATTGTTTCCCTCCATTATGTAAGCTTACTTTTACCCATTGGTGACAGGTTAAGGTTATTAACCATTTGTCAATAAGTAATGGTGCTTAAAATTCAGTCAAAATTGAGGTTGTAAACGCAAATTTTCAGCCTGCGATGCCGTACCCCTACGGGGAAGCAAGCTACGCATAGCGTTTCGTAGACAAGACTGGCTACGCTTACGCATATTTAAAAGCATCGTTCATCCTTGCCTTAAACTTAGTATAAAGCTTAATTAGATACTCGATAGCATGGATAATTCACAGCGTAATCACTATTGACAAAACGAGTTATATCTTAAACTGCCACGAATGCTTTCCTTTTAGGAGGAATGGAAATTGCTATATATAGTTAACACTTTTGGGTGGGGATTGGTAGGAGACAAGATTGAGACTTCTCCCCCGCTCCCTCCTCTCTACTCCCCTTAATTAAGATTCTGGAACGATCGCAACACCATCCCTGAGATTGAGCAACCCTGAGATAATAACTTTATCTTCTGGCTGTAATCCTTCAATAACTTGGTAATTATTATTTTTGATCTCGCCTAGCTTCACTCGCTTTTGCCGAGCCACTTGTTGGGATACACCAAGGTGAGATATTTCTGTTTCAACTACATAAACAAAAGTGTCTCCACCTACACGAGTCATTGCTGTTGTGGGGATTAAAATTCCGGGGCGCTGATTCCAGAACACTCTAGCCCTTACCAATTGATCTGCACGTAACTGACCGTTAGGGTTGTCAAAAAGTGCTTTTATCAATATTCCTTGTGTTTCATTACTAGCAGTAGGTGCAATGAAAAATACTCTACTTCTACCAAGCTTTTGACCTTGTGTGTTCATAACCTCCACTGGCATTCCCTTACGCAATTGAGGCCCTTGCTGTAATGGCACAGAGATGTTGACTTCTAAAGGTCGATTTTGCGTGATATTAACTAATTGTGTAGAAGTATTAACTAAATCACCTACTTTCACAGCCATGTTGCCAACTGTGCCACTAAAGGGAGCGGTAATTTTATCGGACTGGGGCTGTTGTGTTTGAATATTTACATTAGCTTGCTGCAAAGTTTTTTCAGCCTGCAATATGGTGGCTCGTTGTGCTTGAATTCTAGAATCAATTGCATCAAGATTAGTCTTAGCATTGGCGAGCCGATCAGCAAACTGATTGCGAGTCTGTCGAGACACGGCTCCTTCTTCAGCTAGGGTGACAAACTTTTCGTAATTCTGCTGGTACAATTGCACATTTGCAACGTAGGATGGTCGTTGTGCTTCCAGGGATTTGAGTGTAGCGCGGGCATTTTCCAGTTGCACTAAAAATCCTTGAGGCACAGCATTGCTTCCATTGACACCTGCAAGGGAAGCAGGATCTACTTGGAGAATTGCCGCTCCTGCTGCGACTGGATCTCCCGATTTGACAAATATCTGAGTAACTTGGCCCTGAATCCTTGGCTGGAGCGTGACTGAGCGCTGGGATTTTAGGCTAGCAATAAAATCTGAACTTTCCTCAATAATGCCGCTTTGTACTGTCGATATTTTGACTCTTACCCCTTGAGGTTGAGCATTAGCATTTGTTGGTGCTGAATTTTGCGGAGTGAGTAAACGCCAAACTAGAGTTGCTCCGCCCCCTAACAATAGTAGTGCAGCTAAAACCCAAAGCCACCGCCGTTTTCCAGAAGGTGGCTCAAATGAGGTTTGTGGAGCTTTTTCTCCATAATCAGTTTGAGGCTCAGGGGATGTCATGGCTTATGAGGAACTTAAGGAACAAATTAACTAGAATTAAATCAATATTTCATCTGTTGATATGGAAATTACTGATTTGGCATGAGGTTTTGTGGCAAATTATGTGTTATCCCATCCAAATATACTGTTTTGATGATTCTGTCTAAATCTACCGAAAGGTGAATCCCTAATTTTCCATCCAGTTATTATGGTTTTGGTGATGCTGCTATACCCATGATTGCACCGCACAAAGTCAGTGATCTACCTGAGTCAGTCAATATGTGAGTTAATAAATAATACGGCTAGTTGACCGTAGCTCAATCTCTTTAGAATCTTTCTTGTCAAGCTTACAATTAGAGAATTAACGGCTGAACTCTGCTTCTGGCAAATCAACAAAAGCCTTACCAACAGTTATGTAGGGTAGTAGCCCAAATAATTCAAGTTCAGGACTATGAGTAGATAAAGGTAAGCGAATACTACCAATGTCCTTTCGGCAACCAAGAAAAAATAATCGCCGCCTTAACTGGGGAGTACCAAAATCAGCAGCTAAAAGTACACCGACTGAGATGTTGTAACCCAAATTTGCCATCTTGTCCAAAATTTGCCGATATAGTGTACCACCTGCAATCCCTTTGAGATTAGATACATTCTCCATAACGAAAAAGGGCGGATACAAGTACTCGACAAAACGTAAAAATTCATAAATCATACTACCTCGATCATCCTGAAAGCCTTTTTGTTTACCTGCCTGACTGAAGGCTTGGCAGGGTGGCCCTCCAAAGACAATATCTGGTTTCTCAACTTCACCGGAAAACTTTTGCCATAGACTTAACGGGTTTTCTACAGTGGAAATATCATTTTCCAAAACGCAAATATGGACACCAAAAAAACCACGCAGTGTTGCACAAGCATCTGACCAACTATCGAGAGCTACCTTCGTTTCTATACTGTCTGTAAGATAAGCACCAATATCCATACCTCCCGCGCCGCTAAATAGACTGAAAGCTTTGAGGGAACGATTTTCAAATCCTAGCGACTTTGCTTGCTGAACTAAAGATTTAAACACAGCTTCTGCAAGCGGTACAGGTACAGCATTACCTACTTGAAGCTGAGTACTTGTTAGGGTTCCCTCAAACTTCATATCGTCAGGAAACCCTTGTAAACGAGCAGCCTCTCGCACAGTAATAAATCGATTTTCATAGGGATGAACAAATTTATTGAAAATGTACCCCGTCACTGTTAATGAGGGTTTATCTGGATCAAGACGAATTATTCTTAAATTTGGCCCACCTTGACGATTTGGATCTTCCTTGAGATAAAATTTAAAGCTATCGTGCCAAAGTTCTTCAGGCAAGTCCTGCATTTTTTGCCCAATTTTTAAGGCATCGATATCGATAAAATAGTTGATTATCCCCGCCAAAACTTCTGCCCATTTGTTCGTATGCCCATGTTGGGGAACTATGGCTTGCTTTTACTCCTAAATCCACAAGTTCATAGTTCCAGGAATCTTCTTCTAACTTGGGCAGAATGATATGCAAGTTAGATGATGCCAGAAATGAATTGTCTGTAGGAGAGTGCGAACAAGGTATTGGTTCTCCATTTTCTCCCATCTCGGTTTGTATCTCAACCTTTGCTGCTAGAGCAAGTGTTGTTAATGGTGCAGCTTTTACTTCTGCAAGTAAGACTATGTTCTCTTTTTCGTCATGAATTATTACGTCAACAGGTTCAGCACCATGATAAATTTTTAAATTTCTAGAATTAATTTGAAATAAATGATTAAGGAATACACAGAGCAAACGACTTGTAGTTTTGCCAATAGTTCCAGAGGGTAATTTGTTTGCCTGATGAAAGTAAAAATTACCTTGTAAAATACATCTGGGACATGTATTAGTGTATGGGTAAATTAATAAAGGAATATTATTTACTGGACAATAAAGCCATCCTTTATTAGTTAGTTTTGTATAATACTCAGCAGCTACAATCAGGTCAAAAGCTGCTGCCAATGATATGCCAGGATTGGTAGCAGTGCGTTTGGCATTTTCCAAAGCTTGCTCAACCAGAATGGAGGCTAATGCTTCTTCATGAGGATTTACTTCCAGAGCTTTCACTCTTCCTAAAAGGCTGACTATCCAATCAGCCTTAACTGGTTCAGGTTGATTACTTTGCACTAGTATTTAAAGATGCGATCGCACTCATACTACACAACAGCATAACAGCGATCGCTTTGCATCTGAGTGTGTAGACGTAGCCCGTGGTAGATATCGCAGTCATAAGTAGCACTTTTGTTCAACTCACTGTAATCACTGTTCCCACACTCTCATTCGCCAATCTATCCACCGCACACACGGCATAAGTTCCCGCTTGTTGGACAGTAGCAAAGGTTGTGCCAGCAGACAAAATTCGCCCAATTGTCCAAGTATCGCCAGTTTGTCGATAAAGTGTCCAAGAACGAACTGGCTGATTATCTCCAGGCTGCCAACTCAGTTTGCGGTTATTAACTTGTAGTTGAATAGGTGGAGGGGGCGGTGTTGTATCCTGCCAAGACAAAGTTGGCGGTAGTGCAGGTTTGTTATAAAGCAGATTTTGGAATTTATCAGCAATGCCCTGACTATTTTCCGTCAAAACACCGACATTAAAGAAGATATTCCCCAGTGACAACCGTCCAGCTTGGCTACGACTAAATTTGACTTGCTTTTCAATCTCATCACTCTCTCGACTCTTGTTGCTTGGTTCTGTGAGATTGTTACCAGCGTAAACGTGTCTTTGCTTTGTATTTATCTGTGTCCACCACTGTAGCAACGCCGAATAACTTTGTTGTGGTTGATCTGTGCGCCAGTAAAGTTGAGGCGCAATATAATCAATCCAGCCTTCTGCTAGCCATTTCTTCGAGTCAGCATACAGCACGTTGTAAGCATCTAACCCAGTAATACCAGTGGGTTGTCCGGGGCGATAAATCCCAAAGGGACTAATACCAAATTTAACGTCGGGTTTTGTTACTTTAATTCCCTGCCAGAGGCGCTGTACCATTCTGTTAACATTGTCCCGTCGCCAGTCGCCAAGGCTGAGTGTACCACCAGCTGCTTTATATGCAGCGTAGGTTTTATCATCGGGGAAAGGTTGTCCCTCGATGGGATATGGATAGAAATAATCATCTAAGTGAATGCCATCAACATCGTAGCGCTTCACTACATCCAGAATTACGTTGTAAGCTCTATCCTGAACTATTTTCAGTCCTGGGTCCATCCAGCGTTGAGTTTTCCACAAATAAACGCTTTCTGGATTGGTAGCTGCTATGTGGGGACGGACTGTTTTGGCTGGGTCGGTGGAAGTGCTGGCGCGGTAGGGGTTAAACCAAGCATGAAGTTCAATATTGCGCTTGTGACATTCTGCGATCGCAAACGCTAAAGGATCATAAAATGGTTCTGGTGCTTGACCCTGAGTTCCTGTAATCCAAGCACTCCAAGGCTCTAATTTAGATTCATATAAAGCGTCTCCCTCCGGTCGCACCTGGAAGATAAGGGCATTAAAGTTTAGGGCTTGTAATTTACTAATAATCTCGCTGAGTTCAGCTTTTTGTTGGGCTACAGAAAGTCCTGCCTTGGAAGGCCAATTACTATTCCACACAGATGCTACCCACGCGCCCCGGAATTCCCGGCTATGATTTACCCTAACGGTACCGATAGGTGCAGGTGTCGGCGTTGGTATCGGTGTTGGTGTTGGTATGGGTACTGGTATTGGTATGGGTACTGGTATTGGTGTCGGTATTGGCGGCTGCACTAAGTAACTAGAGGCAATTTTTTCTGCCTGACCTAAATACACCAAAGCTTGATAAATAATCACTGCCACATCTGCACGGGTGGCTGCAAGATTGGGATTGAGTAATTTGATATTTGGGAAACTAACCACCAATCCAGCGCTGGTGGCAATAGCTACCTGATTTCTACCATACCCAGGAATCTGAACAGAATCTTGATAAATTTGTGGGAGTTGTGAGAGGAGGTCAGGTTTTACTTTGGTGGCAATTTCTAAGCCTCCTACCAAAGAAACTAAAACTTCGACTCTAGTAATTCGGTTAGCGGAACGGAAACTTTTATCAGGAAACCCGCTAAGAAATGCTTTTTCGTAAGCTGCTTGAATGGCGGCTGCTGCCCAATAATTAGTGGGTACATCAACAAAGGGGACATACTGCCGCTTCTTGGAAACTGTCCCAAATGCGTTAGCGATGATGGCGGCAAATTCAGCGCGGGTAACAGAGTTATCGGGGCGATAAGTACCGTTAGGCAATCCATTGACAATACGACGTTGGGCTAAGGCTGTAATAAATAAGCGTGCCCAATGGTTTTGAATATCCGAGAAGGGAGTAGCAATAGATACCATTGTTGATTGCAGCTAGCTGGCCTTGATTTTGATTTCCTTAGCTAATTTAGCAATAATATCAGAGCGATGCCTCGGCGGGCTGCGCTTACGCTGCTGCAATGTCCTAGTAAATCACTACTCAAGATGGGGCATTGGGCAAAACAGTGCTGTACATGAATCGCGGGGCGTTTAGCCCGTGCTGAGTTAGGAGTTAGGAGTTAGGAGTTTGGAGTTATTCTCCTCTGCCTCTCCTGCTCCCTCATCTCCCTCATCCCCCATTCCCCATCTACTAAGTAGGATTTGCAGCTTCGTTAGTAGGATTCGAGGTAGAACGCGCATTCAATGACAGCATTACGCGGGAAATGCCAGTGAAAATAATGCTGACACCAACTAGTGTGCCAAGAAGCCAAGGCGCATTGAAGGGCCACTGGAACCAAATCATTGCGCCTAATACCAGTGTAATAATTCCATTACTTAGTATCCACGTCCAGTTTTGTTGCGGGCGTAACTGGAATGCCAGAATTAACTCGAATGTACCTTCAGTTAGCAAAAAGGTTCCAAGCAACAGAGTTAGTGTGAGAATACCTGTAGAAGGATAAACAAACAGCATTACGCCGGTTGCAATATAAAGTCCGCTCAATAGAAGTTTCCAAATAAAACCTCCTTGGTGGCGGGTTTGAGTGGCATAAACTAGTTTTGTAAATCCGGCGAAAATCAAAATTGCTGCAATCCAAGTTTCGGCGAATAGAGTGGTGAAATTAGGCGCTGCGATCGCAATAACCCCCAAAATACTCAAAATAACACCACTTATGAGTGACCCATTAATATCCTTGTTAATATTTCTAGAAACATCGGTTGTCATACAAATCTTTTCCCTATTCTTAGACTAAACTCTACATTTAGGTTAGGGAATTTCTAGGTAACAGGGTATGAACCCTAAGATAGACTCATAAAAACATCCCCGAAACGACTGGAAACCACTTTCAGGCAGTGGAGGAAAGTCGTACGGCAATTTTAATTGCTGTGACATACGCAATTCTTGTAAAATGGAATAACAGTGAAATTAGCTCAACGCAGGAAGTTAACTCGCTTTCAAGGCTTATGCTAGTAGCTGAGTTGTCTGACGATAGCGGAGCGGTAGCGAGTCTGCGAGCGTCGTAGCAACGAAAATTGAGTCATAGGGTGTGGGGGTGAGTACATCCTCTAGTCAACCGTAACCGCGCCCGTAAGTTCCGCAAACAACATGAGTGAACAAGGAATTGTTAGTAGTGTTGGGAGGGGGACAAAGCCCTGTTTTTTAAAACAGGGAATGGTTACCAGTATTAACTTCATTGCGATCGTGACTAAAATTCACGACTCTTGAGACACTAAACCAATCATCGGATGACGCAACCCTCATAAGAGTTTTGCAAGATTGCTTAGGCGTTCATAAACAGATATGAGACGATCTCCTTGAAGTTCAACAGAAGTACTTGGATAATTCTGAATGGCTCCAAGCAGTGTAACTTCACCATTTTGTTGAATAGATGCACTTAAAGCGCTTCGCAGCGCATCCTGATTTAGTTGTCCTCCGGGAGGGTGAACTACCTCACCAATTTGGTTAACCAAAACTGGCCCTGCCCAACTAGACAGTAAGCTATTTAAAAAGGCAGGATCAGCTTTTATCGCAGCTTTCAGTGCCTTACGAGCTACTGCGGGATCTTGTTGCGCCGCCTGTAAATAAGCTCTTAACGTCGGGGTAGTTTTGCCAGTTTCTGTAAACTGAGTTAATTCTTGAACAGATATTTGACCTTGAAAAGTACCATACTTTAAAACAACCTGCTCGGCAGCATTAGCATTAGTACTTGAAAGTAGAACAATAGCACCTACGCCTAAAGCTACTGTTTGAGTAAGTAACTTAGTGAATTTCCTATTGTTTAATTGATTGAAAAGTTGATAAATCTGCATTCTGTTTAACTTTCTAAAGGTGGGAAGTGTATATAGGCACAAAATGCCCAAGCGTTATATTTTTTCACAAAATTCCTGCTACGAATACATGATTAGGGGCGTACAGCTATACCTCCTCTAACAAATGAGGGTTTTTTGCCGCTTCGTCTCGGCTTGGTCGATAGCCATTTTTCCACTTGTACTTCCAGTCCATAATTTGAAAAGCAGATATACTGCGATTTGATTACCTAGTTCTTCATAGTAGGGGCTTAATCGAACATGATACTCCTACTATAGGTTGAAGAGACTCATTCACAGGGTACAAATTTAACAGAATTTTTGAGTAAAAATACTCTATTGGTCAGGACTTGCTCGATTAGCACGCTGAGAACAAGTCATGAATGAGACGTTGGAAATAATATAACCCACATTCCGCACTTCAAAATGTAGTATCAAACAATACGCGATTATTCTCA
>JAHCSU010000585.1 GCA_023522315.1 Nostoc sp. CCCryo 231-06 | reverse complement strand
TTGACTGCTAACCAAGTTGTGATACCTGCAAACACCAAGCCCCCAGCAGTTTTTAAAACATTTTGCATATTATCTACCTCTAGTCCGTCACTGTTGTAATTAACTCTCAAGCCCGTTAACCCAGCGAGAGAGCCAACGCTGCATATAGAAAATGAGAGCGAAATTGCCAACCAGAGATTAACGCCACCGCCAGTTATTAATAGATATTTAGCTATCAAGAATCCTGTAGAATTTAGCGACCAACCGACAAAGAATCTGGTCAATTTTTCAGTTGTATGAATAACATCTTTACGGTGCTGCTTGCGGGACTCTAAATGTTCTATTAAGTCTTTTGGTAACGGCGTATCTGGAGCAATTTCGCTTACTACTTCTTCTTGTGACTCTTCAATGTCGTATGTCATATCTGTATCAGAGTATTTCTCGAACCCGTCAGCAAACAGCTAAAGTTACTGACAGGTTTAGTTATTAGAAACCTAGCAGGGCATCCTTGATTTTTTGTACAATTGAACGCCCCGCATATTGTTTTTTAGGCTTGAAATCATCACGAGCGTTATCACCCATTTCTAAGTAATACTTGCCCAGTTCTCTATCATGTTGTAGGTCAA
>JAHCSU010000584.1 GCA_023522315.1 Nostoc sp. CCCryo 231-06 | reverse complement strand
ACAACTTTGCGGCTCCCCTTCTCCCAAATTTGGGAGAAGGGGCTGGGGGATGAGGATTTTTTCTTTTCATACTGAAATAACTACAGTTTTCAAGATGGACGCGGTTTAAATACTCAAAAATTCCATTTTTATGCTTCTAGACTTTCAGATTCGCTGCACTATCCTGTAAGGTAAAACAAGAGCAGACCTTTTAAAGCTGTATTTGGCAAGCTTAGTTAGCACCACTACGTATACTAACTAAGCTTGCCAAACAAAAACCGAAATTTTCACCTCCACTTTGCTTATCCAAAATCCCAAATCGAAATCGCTATGGCACCTTTACCCGACTACCGTCCTAAACAACTATCTTTAGGCCCGTTGGAAGCAGAAATTCTAAATATCATTTGGGAACTTGGTTCAGCCACAGTAAAAGATGTACACGATCGCATCCTCGCCGATCCCAACCGCGAATTAGCGTATACTTCTGTCACCACCGTTTTACGTCGCCTCACTGATAAAGGTTGGCTAGCCTGCGACAAGAAAGAGCGGGCATTCTATTGGCGGCCAATGCTGAGTAAGCAACAATCAGAAGTCATCAAAGCTCATGAGCAGTTACAGCGATTTTTAGCCGTAGGGAACCCCGATGTTGTTGCTGCTTTTGCCGATAGCCTAGATGAAGCAGCCAGTGAGCAAATAGCAGCGATCGCCAAACGGATTCAATCAGCACGCCAAGCCAGGGAGAAAAAATGATGCATCTCATGATGATTTTGATTGCTTTGGCAGTTTCCTGCTGCTTAAGATCCTCTTGGAATCAACCCCAAGGCAGTTGGAATCTGCGGTGGGGGCGATCGCTATTTTTCTTTCTCTTCCCACCCTTGCTTATTTTTATGACAGCGATCGCTGTGCTGTTCATGGGGCCTCAAGGACAAATGGGCGGGATGTATACAGGCTCAATTAGCTATTTACTAGCATTAATTTATTTGGCATTTTTGGCCATTTCATGCATTAAACTTGCCTTTCAAGGTTGGCAATCTGTGGAATCTGCTCGTAACTGTCCTCTGGTGAATTTGGGGGATAAACGAGCTAGGTTACTACAAACGGGAGCGTTGTTTGCGGGTCAAATTGGTTTTTGGCAACCAGAATTAGTGGTTAGCCAGGGATTACTGCAAATTCTCTCACCAAATCATTTAGAAAGCGTCTTAGCGCATGAGCAAGGGCATCACTATTATAGGGATACGTTCTGGTTTTTCTGGCTGGGTTGGGTGCGTTCCTGCACTGCATGGTTGCCGAATACAGAGCCTTTGTGGGAAGAACTTTTAGCTTTGCGCGAACTCCGTGCCGACGGTTATGCAGCATTGCAGGTAGATCCTCTGGTGCTAGCAGAATCACTTTTATTAGTGGTTAGTAGCAGCCCAGTCTTATCGGAAATATGCTGTGCTGCATTAGGTTCCTCTGGTGCAGATCGCTTAGAACAGAGAGTAGAAGCTTTATTAGCACCACCAGAAGCAACCCCAGAGACTCAATTGCAATCCTGGCATGGCTTTCTATTGGCGTTTCTACCTTTAGTAACTGTGATGTTTCACACTTAATACCAATTCTGTATGAAGATGCACATAATAAGACCCCCCTGTAGTCCCCTCAATGCTTTGGGGGGACGGCGTCAGCCGGTGGGTAAATAAAACACGCGATAAATCGCCGTCTCTACGAAAGACCGATTATATGTAGAGACGACGATTCATCGCGTCTCTTGCCTTAACCGTGGTATCTTAATATGGTTCGGTTAAGAATATTGTAGGTTGGGTTGAAGCTTTGCGAAACCCAACAAACG
>JAHCSU010000583.1 GCA_023522315.1 Nostoc sp. CCCryo 231-06 | reverse complement strand
TTAGAGTTAGTGTAACTAGGAATGTAAAGTTTTGTATCAGGATTCAACATTTCTGAGCCGCGAGTTATTTTAGTCTTATAATTTAGTCTTAAAATGCTCTCTTAATTGACATATTGACTTCCGATGCAAGGCTAAACCGCAGACTACCATAAAAATCGCATAATTTATCAAAAATCGATACGTATGTGATGTCATTTACAAGATAAAATTAATAGTTAATAAACAGCTAAAGTCGGATATTTTAGTGAAACGCGACTCCATTTATTACCAAATTTTTAAACGCTTTCCTGCGTTAATTTTTGAACTTGTTGATGACCGTCCTGAACAGGCGCACAGCTATCGATTTGAGTCGGTTGAGGTTAAAGAAACCACCTTTCGCATTGATGGAATCTTTTTACCTCCAGAAGGTGCAACACCCAGAGTTATCTTTTTTGCAGAAGTTCAGTTTCAGAAAGATGAAGCTCTTTATCATCGCTTCTTTACCGAGTCGCTGATGTATTTGAACCGGAATCAGTCTCAATACGATGACTGGTATTGTGTGGTAATTTTTCCATCACGCAGTTTGGAACCAAGCGATACAAGAACTCATCGAATATTTTTAAACAGCGACCAAGTGCAGCGCATTTATTTGGATGAGTTAGGTACTTCTAATAATCTGCCAATAGGCATCAATTTAATGCAGTTGACAATCGCATCAAATGAATCGATGGCAGAGCAAGCAAAGCAATTAATTGAGCGAGTACAATTAGAGTCAACTGCCGCACTGCCGAAAAACGAGATAATAGATATTATCACCACTATTGCCGTTTACAAGTTTTCTTCGTTGAGTAGAGAGGAAGTGGAAGCTATGCTGGGACTGAGTTTAGAGGAAACGAGGGTTTATCGGGAAGCGAAAGCTGAGGGTCGGGAAGAAATATTGAAAGCAGCTGTGCCTCTGTTACTAAAAACAGGGATGAGTATAGAACAGATTGCTCAACAACTCAATGTTGACGTAGAAGCTGTCCGGCTTGCTGCACAGGAGAACACGGAGAAGTAAGCGCAGGCGGTCGCCGTTTACAAGTAATAGTAGTCGTTCATGATCAGTTTCGGTATAGACTGCCGTTAATGGTTGACCTTGAGTGAAAATCTGAGACTGGGGCTGCTGGGCAGCAGCGGTGATATCACTCTTTGGTCATTGATTATATCTCCATGCAAGAGAACTTTGCTTTGAGCATCGATAGATGGAATAAACCCTCCACCGACAAGCAAAAATACCATCCTGATGAATTAATTTAAACTATGACTAGAGACGCTCAAAAAAATTAACAAGATGAATATAATAAGAAAAAAGTTGGAGGTATTCCCAAGACAAAAATATATAGCCAGTAATCTTTAATAATCAGCTTTATTCTTATGTAGAATCCAGCAAGCCTACTTATCTTAAAATCTTTCCTGTTTTGTGCCATGAAAAAATCATAGTCTTCTGGTTCATGGTTTTCAGGACACCTTTCGATTAAATGCTCGTATTTAACTGATATATCGCCCAACTTTTGAAGAAAATCTGCTTCCCCTGATTTGCTTATCATCAAGTACTCAAGCTCTCTTTGTAAACTTGATATTTCTACTGCATTCTTATGTAGTTTTTCTGCTTTAATTTGATAATTTTTTGCCCCTTCTAATAGACTAATAGCTAACGTGAATACAGATAAAATCAAAGAGATAGCATTGTATATCTCATTTATTTTTTGGCATTGAGGATTCCTCACAATACCTTGAATAATTGGAATTGCTATACCATATACAGATAATATTGAAATACTATTAAGTGAAAATTGGTACTTATTGTTTAGTCTCCGTGCTGCATTGAAGCGGGAACCTTTAGTTATCCAAATTCTACTGCTTAATGATTCAGTGTATGCTTTTAAGTCGCTATTACTATTCATTTATCAGAGGTCTATGCTATGCAGTTATGCAATGGAAGCATAATTTTAAATTAAAAGGCGAGCCGCCTATTGATGATAACAATGATAACCACTCCTAATGCCATCAATAATTAGGTTTAGAAGGTCAAGTCCCAAAGGGAGTTTGATTACATGCGCCCCTGAACTAAATCCAGGAGATCCTGCAATCATACGAGTGCAGGAGGCGACTCGCTTGTAATGATTGTAACATCACTTCTCAATATAACCAACTATCATCTCTCTCTAACTCTAATAAATTTTTCTGCTTAAGACTTTCAAATAGCTCGTCAATTTCTTTTTCTGAGTATCCCTTATCAGGCTCAAGACTTCCTCTTTGTCTAAGAAAGTCTCTTTTTTGCTCTACGGTTTCGTAGCTATTATAGTTATGTATATAACCACCCATAGGATTATATTTCGCCTCATAAAATGCTCTTGAAATTTTTTTTAAATTAGGAGGAGGAACTCTACCAAAATCTTCTAATCTTTTAAAAAAACCAGCAATTATATGATCTATCTTGTAGAGTACAGACATATCATTAATAGCATTAAAGTAAAATATCCAACCATATTTTCGATTTTCACTAATAGCACCAGTAATTTTTTCATTTAAATTAGCAACAAGACTTTCTTTTAACTTTTCTACGCTATACTTCGATTTTAACTTTTTTTCTCTATTGTGAATATAGCTACTAAATTTCGCTGCTATTGAGTGAAGAAACCTTTCTATGGCAGATGACCTAATTGTAACCGTAGGTAATTCAAAGCGATATCCGAGATACTCAAACTCTTCTTCACCGCTCTTTTTATATGTTTTTGTTTCGTTAAAATTAAGATTGAGAACTTTCAATTTATTTTTAAGTAGCGCCTCCATTTCATCAATTTTATCCTTTTCCGTGAAAATTAATATATCATCTACATATCGATAATACACATCAACACAATTATTATTTTTCATGTCATGATCGAACTCATGCAAGTAAATATGGGCAAGAACGTTTGATATAGACAACCCTTGTGGTATACCTAAACCTTTAAATTCTTCCACATATTTTTTTCTATCTTTTCGGCTGTAGTTATTAGGAACGATAGGTGTTTCGATTGCCTTTTGAATTAGCGATAATAGTCTATAGGATTTTATCCTTTTTTTTAACTTTATGAATAACTTTTCTCTATTAATTGAGCCATAAAAATTTTCTACATCTGCGCGAAGTATACTGACTTCGGAACGTGATCTATTATCAACAAAAATTTTAATTTCATATATGTAAGTATTAGCTAATTTGCGTGGAACGCAATCTGGAAATATTTGAAATAGAATTTCTTTTAATGCATATAAGACAATTCGATCACGTACAGTTGGAATGGCTAGGAGTCTTGGATGTTTTCCTCTTCCTTTAGATCGGAGTAATTCTAGATAGGGTGAAAATCTATATGTTCCTTCTAAACACTTCTTATGAATTACTCTCAACTGTAACTTAGTTTGTTTTCTAAATTGAATACCACTCAGTCGGTCAATACCTTTAGTTGTGCTTAATTTAAATTTATCATTGTATATTTCCTTCAGAGATTTTATTTTGAAGTAAGATTTAAGTAATTGATAAGGTGCTTGAGAGGAATGGCACGAAGATAAGGGAGTAGGCTGAGAGCCATTCTTTTCTTCCTCCACTTTCCCAGCTAAATTTAGTGCCATTCGTATTTGAGATATATTGCTCATCTTAGAAACATAGATGACTTTGGGCTATCCACATATTTACCCATTTTAGCTACAGATAAGAGCATTATTAAGAACATCACACTGAATTGTCACTCTTCCCCTTCCCAAGGCAAGGGGATTACCGTTGTTGAAAGCACATAATTAATTATGTGCTTTCAACCTGATAACGATAACGTCCAGCTTTCATGGTGCATTCCTCCACTTCAGACAGCAACTTAAGCAAAACTTATCAATCAACGAGAGAATGGGGGTTGTGGACGTGACGATTGATAAGCCTGAGTAAAGTGTTTGGAGTCAGTGACGAAAGAATAACCTTTTCGGCAATAATGTTATGTAATAGTAGGTTTCTACTCATCACACACCTGCCCCTTGTATGAGAACGCTGACGGAATTGGTAGAAGAATGGTTGGACGTGCATCATGGTAAAACAAGGGCTTCGTATCACAATACCATTCGCAAGTTCTTAACTTTTACCTCGGTGGACGCGATCGCTGACATCCAGATCCGTCACGTCCGGGATTGGTTAGATTTCCTGCAAGAGGCAGACACGACTAAGGTTAAGCATCTCAATATCCTCAAGGCGTTTTTTTCCTATGTGACCAGTTTGGAGAAACCGCCGATTTCTCGCAGTCCTATCCCCAAGCAGTTCAAGTTGCCCAAGCCGAAAGATACCTTGGTGGAGCGTATTCTTACACCGTCGGATGTGGATGCGATGATTGCAGCGACGACTGACAGGCGCAATCGGTTAATTTTAAAAACTTTGTATTTAACAGGGATTCGGGTATCTGAGTTGTGCGGGTTGCGCTGGAAAGATGCGATCGCTTCTCGTGGGGGCGGTGGGCAGATTAATGTTTACGGCAAGGGGGGGCGCACTCGTAGAGTCCACGTTCCCCAGTCGCTATGGCTGGAGTTAATGGCACTGCGCGGCGAAGCGTTGAAGGATGCGCCTGTGTTTGCCAGTGCTACGGGTAGACCCTTGGCCCCTTCCCACATTGACCGAGTGGTGAAAAGGGCGGCGAGGGCAGCAGAATTAGAGAATGCCATGAATGTTTCAGCGCATTGGTTTAGGCACAGTCATGCTACCCACGCATTAGATGAAGGTGTTCCGGTGCATTTGGTTCAGGCTACTCTAGGGCATACAAGTTTGGATACCACGAGTAAATATCTGCACGTTAGCCCTGATAGAAGTTCTGGAGAAGTTTTAGTTAAGCGATGGTCTGAGCCATTTTAATTAGCGATCGCTTTTTTCTTCAGTGCGGGACGCAATGGTACTGAGCCGAGATACCAATACCTAATTATTCTGGGATGATGTATTAAAAACAATTCAAATACTAGTGATCGCTCAATGCCTAAGCCGAATACCAATCCCCGAAAGACTCAAATCACTGATGTGCTAACGCAAGATTATTTTCCTATGATCCCTCAACTTCAGCAAAATTGGACAGCACAGCAACATGAAAAAAACCGTTTGAGCCGTTCTTTGGCGGCATTTGCGATCGCCAACCTTGCTGATGTTACTCCTGCCCAAGCTGCTAACTCAATTATCAATGGAGAGAATGATAATGGGATTGACGCAGTTTATTTTGATCGGATTAAAAACTTGCTTTGGTTGGTGCAGGCTAAGGTGGGGAAAGCGCCAGACATGGGTGATAATAAAAAATTTTGTGATGGAATTCGGGATCTAGTACATAGACAGTTTCAAAAATTTAATGAAGGTTTTTCCCGATTGCAGCAAGATGTTGAGGATGCTTTAGACAAGAATAGGCTCAAAATAGTTGGCTGTAATGTCTATCTGGATGGCAATCTTGGCTCTCATGTAGTTAATGATCTCAATCAGTTAAAAGAAGAACTGAATCGGTTTGATCAACGCTTTGAGTGGAGGGATCTAAATATTAGCCAGACTTATGCTTGGCTTACAACAAAACAAGCGATCGCTCCTGTTAATGTCGTCTTGACGTTAGAAAACTGGCATTGTCTAGATCAGCCCCGAAAAGCTTATTATGGATTAGTTAAGGCTTCTGAACTTGCATCGCTATATCAGCAGCATGATAAGTCACTGTTTGAGAAAAATATCCGCTATTACCTTGGCACTGAGGATGTTAATTCGGCGATCGCTGATACTGTAGCCAATCAACCTTCTGAATTGTTTTATCTTAATAACGGACTGACGATTACTTGTTCTACCATTGTTTTACCATCTGGACATAACCAGAAATCAACTCGATTTACTTTACAGGGGTTTTCGGTAGTGAATGGAGCGCAGACGGTTGGGGCGATCGCTTCTGCTTATAGCATTAATGGCTCTATATCTCCTGATGCCAAGCTACTGGTTACGATCATTGAAGTAGGAACAGCAGCAGATAGTATTGGGGTAGAGATTACGAAAGCAAGGAATACGCAAAATACTGTGCGAGATGTTTATTTTGCGGCGTTAGATCCGAACCAAGAGCGTTTGCGTCAAGAGTTGATGATATCGAAAATCGTTTATCAATATCGGCCATCGGCGGATAGTCAGGATGCGATCACGATTGAACAGGCGGCGATCGCACTTGCTTGTTTTAGCAGTAATACAGAAATAGTTGTTACAGCGAAAAAGGAGATTGGTCAGCTTTACAAGCGTCATTATTCGACTCTTTTTAATAATGAGCTTTCAGGGATTATGCTTTGTCGCTATGTCCGCATATTTGTATATCTCGATCAGATTTTTGCAGCTTCTGAAAGAGCGGAGACACGAAATCGTCGAAAGAAGTTCTATCAACATGGTAAAATTTTTATTCTGGACATTCTATCAAGACGCTATAAACCTTTGCTCGATAAACCAGAAGTTGCTATATCTCAAGACGATCAAACTGAGCTTTCACGAATTGCACTAGAGCTTGCTGAGTTAATTTACATTCTCGCTGAATCTCTCTTTGGTAATAACAATAAGGGATATCTTGCTATTTTTAGGAGTTTAACGGATGTTGCATCTTTAACGAGTACGGTGATGCAGGAGTTAGCTCGAAGGGATGCTGAGGCTGCAAATCCAAATATACCTACAGTTTTACTTTTGAGATAGAAATTAATTATGGCTAAAAAGCAGAGACTCGAACTTACATGGATTGGTAAGGAAATTCGCCCGAAATTAGAGCCGCGAATTTTGTTGGAGGATGCTGAGAAGTCTTATCATGCCGCACATCGGGTAAGTGAAAATGATATTTTTGATAATCGCTTGATTTTTGGGGATAACTTGTTAGCTCTAAAGGCTTTGGAGCAAGAATTTACAGGAAAAATTAAGTGTATATTTATTGATCCCCCCTACAATACTGGATCGGCTTTTGAACATTATGATGATGGGGTTGAACATTCTATCTGGCTTGGTTTAATGAGGGATCGTCTAGAAATCTTGCGTAATTTATTATCTGAAGATGGTTCGTTGTGGATCACGATTGATGATAACGAAGCGCATTATTTAAAAGTAATGTGTGATGAAATTTTTGGACGTGGAAACTTTGTCTCAACTGTTGTGTGGCAGAAAAAATATGCACCAAAATCTGATTCCAAATTCTTTTCGGAATCACATGATTTTATCTTAGTAATAGCGAAAGATATTTCTCGTTTTCTGCTAAGGCGTTTGGCAAAGACTGAAAAACAGACTGGTAGATATACGAACAGAGATAATGATCCTAGAGGTGCATGGAAGGCTAGTGATGTATTGCGGAGTGAAGTACGTGATTATGCCATCTTTCCTGTTCGACTTCCTTCTGGTCGTGAGGTTTTGCCACCTTCAGGAACAAGTTGGCGTTATACAAAAGAGAAGTTTGACGAGTTAATTGCTGATAACCGCATCTGGTTCGGCATAAATGGAGATGCACGTCCAGCCTACAAACGATTTCTATCAGAAGTGACTGATACTATTCCAAGTACAACGATTTGGACTTACGATGAGGTGGGGCATAATGATGAGGCTAAAAAAGAGATGCGAGGTCTATTCGTTAATGATCTCTTTGCCACACCAAAACCAGAAAGGTTGTTAGAACGGATTATAGAACTTGCCACTAATCCCAATGATCTAGTTCTCGATTCCTTCGCAGGTTCAGGAACAACAGGCGCAGTCGCGCACAAAATGGGAAGACGCTGGATCATGATTGAACTAGGCGAACATTGTCATACCCATATTATTCCCAGACTAAAAAAAGTAATTGATGGCGAAGATCAAGGTGGAATTAGCAAAGCAGTAACCTGGGAAGGTGGCGGTGGATTTCGATATTATCATCTTGCACCATCACTGCTAGAAAAAGATAAATGGGATAATTGGATTATAAATAAAACTTACAACTCAGCCATGTTAGCCGAAGCACTATGTAAAATTGAAGGTTTCACTTATGCACCATCAGATACCTTCTACTGGCAACATGGCTACTCCACCGAACGGGATTTTATTTATGTTACTACACAAAATCTCAGTCACGAACAATTATCTAAACTTGCTGATGAAGTAGGACAAGAACGTACTTTACTTGTTTTATGTAGTGCCTTTCGTGGCAAAGCTGATATATTCCCAAATCTTACCATCAAGAAAATTCCTAAACAAATACTTGCACGATGCGAATGGGGACACGACGATTACAGCCTCAAAATCGAAAACCTGCCCAAAGCACCCCAAAAAATCGGACAACTATCACTATTTGACATGGAAAACCTATAATGAATCAATTTGTTAATAACATTGCTAATCGTCTCAGTCTGCGTCATCCTCAACGGGAATCACTAGAAATTCTTGATCGCATTTGTGAACTATTGCCCATTAAAGAACAAACAGATATAGAAACAAGTCTAGCCGCCATTAAAACTGAATTTCCAAACGTTACTGACTTCGAGCGCGAATTTCCCTCACTATGTTTTGCACTAGCAACAGGTGTTGGTAAAACGCGACTAATGGGGGCTTTTATCAGTTACCTAAACCAAGCTCATGGCATTAAAAACTTCTTTGTTTTAGCACCTAATTTAACCATTTATAAAAAACTGATTACTGATTTCACGCCTAACACATCAAAATATGTATTTACAGGTATTTCTGAATTTGCGATCAATCCACCAGAAATCATCACAGGTGATAACTACGAAAAGTCATCCATCATTACTGATTTTACCCGTTGCAAAATCAATATTTTTAATATCTCAAAAATTAACTCTGAAGTGCGCGGTGGCAAAATCCCAAAAATCAAGCGATTATCCGAATATATTGGCGAAAGCTATTTTGATTATCTATCCGAGTTAAAAGACCTGGTAATCTTAATGGATGAATCGCATCGATATCGAGCCTCAGCAGGAGTTCGCACCATTAACGAATTAAAACCATTAATGGGTTTAGAACTAACAGCCACACCCTCTGTTGAAACCAGTAAAAAACCAATATATTTTAAAAATGTCATTTATGAGTATTCTTTGGGACGGGCAATCATAGATGGGTTTGTTAAAGATCCTGCCGTCGTCACCCGCAAAGACTTTAATCCTGCGTCCTTGTCACCAAAAGCGATCGAGCGAATGAAGCTAGAAGATGGAATTTATCTGCATGAAAATATTAAAGCTGAATTAGAAACATATAGCCTCCAAATTGGCAAGCCAATTGTCAAGCCATTTGTGCTTGTCATTGCCCGTGACACTACCCATGCCACACAACTTGTAGAACTGATTAAATCTGATGAATTTTCAGAAGGGTATTACAAAGATAAAGTTATTCAAGTTGATTCCAGTAAAACAGGCGCTCAGGAAGATGAAATGGTAGAGCGACTGCTCAAAGTAGAACATCAAGATGAGCCAACTGAGATAGTTATTCATGTGAATATGCTCAAAGAAGGCTGGGATGTTACCAATCTCTATACAATAGTACCATTAAGAGCCGCAAATTCTAGAATCTTGATCGAACAATCTATTGGGCGCGGCTTACGTTTACCTTATGGCAAGCGCACAGGCGTAACCATTATAGATCGCCTTAATATTATTGCTCATGATAAATTTCAAGAAATTGTCGAAGAAGCAAAACGCCCAGAATCACAAATTAGATTACAACAAATTATCCTCACACCTGAAGATTTACAGCAAAGAACAGAAACGGTAGTTTCCCAATCGAAACTAGCTCAAAACTTAGGAATTCCCACTGAACAAACTATAAACTTACCCGAAACAGAAATTAAAAATAGTCAAGCACCGATATTTGAATCGCCAATAGAACAAAAAATCGCACAGCTTACTTACCAAGAAATTCAGAAGCTTGAGAATCACCCTGAAGAAGTACCAACCACAGCATACCTCTCATCACCAAAAATTCAGGCAATAGTGCGTGAAGCAGTGACTAGAGAATATCAGCCTGAACAACTGGAAATCGAAGGCATAACTTCACCACCAAATATTGAAGCGATTATTGCTAAGACAACTAATTTAGTAATCCAGCAAACCATTGACATTCCCCGAATTCTTGTCATTCCTAAAGGAGAAGTGCGCTCAGGTTTCAGGTCTTTTTCCGTAGATATAACAAACTTAAATTATCCCGTTCCATCCAAAGAAGAATTACATATTCAATCTCTGGCAACTAATGACTCTGCATCCCTAGAAATTAAAAAAGCAAACTTTCAAGAGTCTCGGCTAGAAAACTATATTGTCAAAAGTTTAGTTAACTTTGATGATATTTCCTATGACGAACACGCCGATTTGCTTTATGACCTAGCTGGTCAAGTAGTAAGTCATTATCTGACACAATTCTCTGAGGATGATGCACGCAGTATTTTACGTTATTACCAACGTGAAATCGCCAATTCTGTCCATAGCCAAATGCAAAAACATTTTTGGGAAGATCCAGTAGATTACGAAGTCAAAATCAGTAAAGGTTTTACAACCCTAAAAGATAGCGCTTACACCACAAATGCGAATGACTCTCTCGATTATCGGTATTCGCCACCAGATAAAAGTAATATGTCCAAATACCTGTTTACAGGCTTCTCTAAATGCCTCTATCCAGAACAGAAGTTTCAATCCGAAGGAGAGAGGGTATTATCTATAATTTTGGAACGAGATGCAATTAAATGGTTTAAGCCTGCAAGGGGACAATTTCAGATTTATTACAAATGGCATGGAGATTACCTAGAATATCAACCTGATTTTGTTGCAGAGACAGAAGGAATTATCTATATGCTCGAACCTAAAAATCGAGATGAGGTAGACGATCCTCAAGTGCTTACAAAAAAGGAAGCAGCAGTAAAATGGTGTCAAAATGCTTCTGACTATATGCTAAATCACGGTGGGAAACCTTGGGTTTACGTCTTGATCCCCCATGATGCGATCGCCCAAAATATGACACTCAAAGGACTAGCTGATCGCTTAAAGACAAACGGTTAGGTCATAAGGTTATATAATTTTGAACTTATTAATTAAATGTCAGCCATGCTTATGAGGCTTTAGTTTTAATATTGATTTTTTATTTTCGCCATTTGTCTACACTTTTTTTAACTGCTTCTATTTCTGATCATCCGATTCACAAAACTCAGATAATCGTCTAATTCTTCATATTCATCTAATTCTTTTTCTGACTCTGAAGTAAGTGCAGATTCTTTTTGCTTAATTAATAATGCTTCAATTCGCCCCTGTACTAAGCTGGAAGCTCGAAATATCGGCACTTCTTCTACTAGCTGTAGCGACCTGCAATTATAAATCCCCCAACCTGCAATCATCGTTGTTTTCAGCCAGGATTATTTGCAACTATAATTTCATTTGAGCCAGGATTAAATGCAACTGAGCCAGGATTATTTGCAACCAGCCTGCAATCATCCGTTTCGACCAGGATTAATTGCAAATAAGCTCAACACTTTACTGAGGCTGAGTTTTCTCTCCTTGACAGGAGTAGGTCTTGAAACTCGTTTCAGAATTTGATAAATAAACTTTGAATTATTTACCGAGTTTTTTTACTTGAAAACCAACGGTAAAAGTAACTCTAAGCCTTACTGGTGACGCAGTTAAGAAACCGTTCGTTTTTTTTACTTTTATAGTTGCATTTAATCCTGGCTCAAACCGATGATTGCAGGTTGGTTGCAAATAATCCTGGCTCAGTTGCATTTAATTCTGGCTGAAGCGCAATTATAGTTGCATTTAATCCTGGTTTGTAAATGTCTTGATTGCAGGTTTAAGCGATTAGTATTGCAGGTCGCTACAACTAGCTCGATGCGGACAGCACCATCTAATGGCAAACTGTTGGGCAAGTGTGACAATTTCATAAATTACTTCCTCCAAACTGTTGGTGAGATAATTTTAGCTGATTGATCATCTAAATAGAAACTGTAAACAGGTTCTCCTGATAATTCACAACGAAGCGGCTCAAGAATTTTAGTGAACGGATTCCAAACTGCTGTTACAGTCCGTTTCGCTTTCTTTCGTTGCAACTCACACTGAATATGTACCGTAGGGAGATGAATAATCATTGCACTGTGCAACCAAGCTTCTACACTCATTGCATAACGCTCTTGGATATCCAACAATTTTCTCTCTAACTCTCTATTAGTGGCTTCAATTCGTGCTAATTCCTTGTTTTGTTCATCACCAATCAATTTTTTTAACTCAATTTTGTTGCGAATCGAGTCGCTAATCGTGTTGTAATAATCCTTGAGTCTTTCTTCATCCCTAGCTCTAGCTCTTGTTAATTTAGCCTGCCAATTATCTAGAGATTTTCCAATCAATATTGCACTTTGATGTTCGATTAACCTCAACAACTCTTCAATTGGGATCGCCAATGGTGTCTCTTGATGCTCCACAGTCATTAGGTCAGACTCCCAAAACAAAGCATCACCAATTTCTACTGGTGTTACTCCTGTTATTTCATTGATAATGAACGAAACTAAACCAATCCTTTTTTCTGATGCATTTGCTGTGTAAGCCACATTACACAAGATGTAGCGAGTCATTGATGGTTTAGCATCTAAAAAACGAATTAAGCCATTTTGAGGTGCGAGTCTCTCCAATAAAATTTTCTCAAAGCCTGTGTTTTTCAAATGTCCATCGATTTTAACAGCCAACGCACTAATAAGTCCTTTAACAGCTAATAGTTCAGATAGCTTATTTAAGACTTCTGAATGATAGGTGACAAAAACACTTTGGGGTACATCAGCAATAGTTGTAAAAGTAACTTCTTCTGGGAGCGAAAGCAGCGATGCTATATTTTCCGTCAACAACACATTTAAAATGTGTTCACCAGCAGGTTCTGCTATTCCATCATGCAGAGAAACAATTTTTTCTAAGGTAGCAATAATTGGGTCTGATAACATATTTATTCAAATCAATCTCTCAAGCTTCAAAATCTTCGCCAAAAATCTGTTCATCCAGTTCTTGAATTTGCTGATACTGGTTTTTGGCTTTCAACAAATTATCTGCCAATTGCTCGAAGGCTGTATCTAATTCGGGCTTGACTTGATGCTTGAGCCAGATATCCATAACAATTTCACTAAAGTCAAATTCATCATCCACGTTCCCTAAAATTGTTTCAATCTCTCCGACCACCAGTTCAAACATATTAATTTTGTCATGCAATATCCGCAGAATATATTCTTCGATACTGCCTTTAAGACAAAAGTTAAAAATAAAAACATCCTGGGTTTGTCCAATGCGGTGGATACGACCAATGCGCTGTTCTATTTTCATTGGGTTCCAGGGCAGGTCATAATTAACGATCGCGTTCGCAAACTGAATGTTACGTCCCTCTCCGCCTGTTTCAGATGCCAGCAGTACAGAAACATTATCCCGAAATGCGGCTATAGCCTCATCTTTTTGTTTAAGGGACATCCCACCCTGAAATTCTGCAAAGGGGATATTTGCTGCTTGCAGAGTTTTAGCCAAATAGGTGCTAGTTGCTTTATGGGTTGTGAAAACCAAGGTTTTCTGGGAAGATTTTGAGAGCATCTCTACCAATACTTTTGCTTTCTCGACCTGCTTCACCTGGGCTGCTCGTCTTGCTAAAGACTTCAGTTCTTCATCGGGTAAGCGAAGAGTCAGTTGCTTGAGAGAGTCAGCCAAAGCACCAGGGGATGAACCAGCACGCATTAGCAAATTGGTACGGGAGAGTCTGTCTAGCTTCTCCTCAGAGTTACGCAGGTACTCGCTCAAGTCCTGGTAAAGTTTCTCCTCGCCTGCTGCCGGGGTAACGGTAATTGTGGTGGCGAAGCGTTTGGGCAGTTTGACATCTACTAGAGCGCGGGTATTTCGTACCATAACTTCCCGCATCAGAGAGCGTAACTTTTCTGGATTTTTCGGGACTCGCCCATTTCTGGAATCTACGTATTCTTTTTTAAAAGCGGCTTCTGTTTGTAGCAATCCCGGTTTGAGGAGGGTCAGCAGATTAAACAGTTCAATAAGGGAGTTCTGCACTGGCGTAGCAGTGAGCATGAGGATAAACCGCTTATTCAGGGCATTGACCAGTTTCCAGTTGAGGGTAGTGCGATTTTTCAGGTGGTGGGCTTCATCAACAACAACTAAGTCCCAAGTGCGACTGGTGACGTGGGGATAATGTTTAGCAGACTTAGCCGTGTTTAATGAAGCGATAATTCGCGGATTATTCGTCCAAAATTCGTCTATCGGTTGTTGCGGATCTCGGTTATCTGTGGTGATAGTAGCAATATTAAATTTGTCACTTAACTCTGATTGCCACTGGGAAACTAGGGATGCGGGAGTTAGCACCAGCAGGGACTGTACCATACCCCTTGCTAAGTACTCGGCTATGATTAGTCCCGCTTCAATGGTTTTGCCCAATCCGACTTCATCGGCTAGTAATGCGCGTCCACCCAGTTGTCTAAGTACTTTTCGGGCTGTTTCAATCTGATACCAGTATTTGTCGATAGCAGTTAGTGTGGGCAGGCAAATTAGCTGATCGTAGTCTGCCATTACCGAAAGGTTGAACAGGTCTAAACGCGCCTCGTAGAAGTTAATCGGGTCGTATAAACCAGCTTTCAGGGCTGATAAGGCAGTGTCAGAATTGAATTTAAATGTATAGTTTGTCTCCATGATGCACCCTTAATAGCTACTTTTTACCACACCGCGCACGTACTTTTGACCAGTTCAGCACTTAGCCACCATAGAGTTCCGAGTCTAAGTTGGCAGCTAGGGAGCCGTGAGATACTGCACCAATGAAGTTTGTCAGGGGGTCGCTACTGGAATTGGGGGGGTTGGGATCTCGTGATTTCTGAGTACGTGCAAGCTGTTGAACATACCGCAACACGTCTTCTTGGTGCTGGGATGGCAGTTGTTCAATCGCTTCAAAAATGGCTTGTTTGGTTGTCATAGGAATGACTTAATGTTGCTTGATTCTATAAAGTCTACTGCTGAAATTACCGTCTTAGCTAGGACTTCTCTTCTTCTGATACACTTCAATAAACTGGAAACTAAAACCGAGCCGGTTGACCAAACGTTAACGTATCTTAATGGAACGAAAGCCAGTGTCAACTTCTGACCCTCCATGCCGCATTATCGCCCTGTTTAACCAGGCGGGTGGTGTCGCCAAATCGACACTGACCCAAAACCTGGGATACCACCTAGCGCGACGAAAACATCGTGTTCTCCTCATTGACCTAGACCCCCAAGCAAGCTTGACTAAATTCATGGGGTTAGTGCCATCTCAGTTACAAAAAACCGTTGCTGATGCCATTATCGACGAGCAGCCCTTACCAATTCATGAGGGCATTCACGGCATGGACTTGGTTCCAGCAAGCCGAGTCTTAAGTGGAGCCGAAATGCAGTTAGTCAGTGCTGCGATGCGCGAGTTGCGCCTTAAGGAAGCCGTTGAATCTGTTCTAAATGAATACGACTTCATTCTTATAGATTGTCCCCCCAGCTTAGGATTGCTTTCCTATATCGCCTTAGTCGCGGCCACACACGTACTCGTTCCCGTTGAAACCCATATAAAAGCCTTTGAGGGAACCGACGAACTTTTACAAACTATTACCCACGTTAAAAATAAAGCCAACCGCAAAATCCAAATAGCAGGGTTTGTTCCCACTCGGTATGCTCAACAGAATTCAGCCGATAAACGAGCATTAGCAGCCATACAAGAACAACTTTCTGCTTGGGGTCGTATTTTCCCACCCATACCCAGAGCCACGGCTTTTGTCGATGCGTCAGAAGAACGTGCGCCTCTAGCAGTATTTGACCCCAAACATTCTGTAGTCGCTATCCTGGAAGAAATCGCTTTGGCTTTGGAGGCTTTATGATCCGACGCAAACAAACAGACAAACCCTTTGGGGGTCAAATTACAACTCCACCACCTGCACCTTGGTTATCCTCCCTAGATGGCGAGTTGCCAGCCGCTACTGAAACTACTATCAAACTTTCAGATATAGTTCTGCCTCAACACCAGCCCAGACGATACTTCGACCCACAAGCATTACTTGAATTAGTCTCGTCAGTCAAACAGCATGGCATTCTCCAACCTTTGTTGGTGCGGACAATTGGCGAAGGGAAATACGAATTAGTAGCAGGGGAACGACGCTATCGAGCAGCCACAGAGGTGGGACTAGAAAACGTGCCTGTGGTTGTGCGTGAGCTATCAGATGACCAAGCGTTTCAGTTGGCTTTGATTGAAAACCTGCAACGAGAAGACCTAAACCCTGTTGAAGAAACTGAAGGAATATTGCATCTGTTAGCAATCCGGCTGCATTGCGATGTAGAAGCTGTCAAATCCTTGCTGTACCGCATGAAGAACACTTACAGCAAAGGAGAGCAGCAGCAAACAGACTCATTAGATGAATCTAGGAGAAACGTTTCTCCTAACCCAGAATCAACGGAATCTCTTGATAACATTTCTGACAATTTAGATTCTGAGACAGAATCTAGGAGAAACGTTTCTCCTAAAGTGGATTTGGAGCAATCAAAGACGGTACAACAGGTATTTCAGAGCCTGGGGCTGATGAATTGGCTATCGTTCACAACCAAGCGTTTACCGTTGCTCAATCTGCCCGACGAAATTTTAATGGCACTGCGAGAAGGCAAGTTGGAATATACCAAAGCCCAAGCCCTGGCACGGGTAAAAGATGAGGAGCTACGAAACCAACTCTTGTCCCAAGCGATAGCTAACGATTGGTCTTTAAGCCAAATCAAAGAACAAATCCAAGCCAGCACACCTTCTGAACCACCAACATCATCTAAAACACCTAACCAAATACCAGACCGGCTAAAAGATATCACCCAGCGCATTAAAAAGCGTCAGCTATGGAAAGAACCTAGAAAGCAAAAGCAGCTAGTAAACCTTTTAAACAAGCTCGAAGCCTTACTAGGGGATGAGTGACTTTAGGTAAATTGTCAGGTAATCTCTACTTTTAGAGTCTTTTTACCTTTGATTCATGATTGGGTGCGAGGGGAGAAACAGAGATGGCAGAAGATTCACAGATTCGAGCATTACTCAAAGCTTGGTTAGATTACATCCACGTTGAAAATTTGAGTAATGCCAAAGTAGAAGCTGACGATTCAGAACAACCGAACATCTGGGACTCTCTTGTAAATCTGGTAGGCGATAAATTATTAATAGACGAGTCTTTATTTAAAAAACTAAAGCAACCGTTTAAAAGTGCAAAGAACTTTGAGCAAACAAAATTACCATCAATTGCTGTAGCTTTCCCGCAGCTTTATGTAGTTGAATCGAATCGCCGTCAATTTCGCCCGTTGTTCACTATCAACATTTCTCCAATATTCGAGGGCAATTATCGCAGTAGCGGATGGAATTTAACTGAGTACGAGTTTCAGCCTGTTATTCCCAATTTGATGCAGTGGTACGGACTAGAGGAAGAAGCGGCTGAGTCCCTAGTCACAAGGGAGGGGTTGAAAGTTTTTCTCGAAACTACTTTCAATCGTCCCTTTAAAACGCTACAGGACTTTATGGGACTGATTGAATTACCGGACTTTCCAGTGCGGTCAAAACTTCTCCCTTATCTATTGGATTTTGACTACGCTGCTTTTAATTACAACCTCAAAAAAGATTTTCAGAAAATTAGCGACCAGAATTACTTTCAGTGGTCAAGACCAGGACATCCGGCTTACGAATATTTATTTGGACAACCAAAAGCACCTCAACATGAAGTACTTTTTTTGGGTGCTTTTCCCAACTCACAGCCCGATGACTATCAAGCACTTGCTCTCAAACATTCTAAGGATCAACCTGTTACTGCTGTGATTGGCCCACCGGGAAATGGCAAGACCACACTGTTGTTACATAAGATAGCGCAGCAAGTGGTAGGTCGAGCAGTGGAATTAGCAACAACGGGTGAAGATAAAAGTAACCTAACTGTGGTGACAAGCACTAACAAATTTGCTGTAAATAACGTTGAGAAAATCTTAGCCAACAACTTGACCTCTGACCGTTTCTACTTATCAGGAGGTTCTAGGGATTTAGTTGAGAGCCAAGTATTACCTAGTTTGCAAACTGCACTCGACTGGTTAGCCAAAGAAACGTTTAAATCAGATGAATGGGAGTCAGCTAGGCAAAAATTGTTAGCAGGTGTTCAGCAAATAGAATCTCACCTGAAGCAAGACGAGCATGATCTTCAACAGAAAAGTGCTGATGAGCAGTTATTAGATGAGCTATGCCACGATATACAATTGCTTAACGAGGCGATAAAGACTTCTGCATTTGAGTCTTCATCACCATTAGAATCCTCACGCGACTACTCTAGGTTTCCAGTAGAAGCCTATCAGCAGATAAAACAACATCTTGGCAGTGCAAGGCGTTCTTTGCCTAGAGTTGATTACTGGCAGCCTTCTGTTAGAGATAACAAATGGTTTGTCCAGATTTTGCAGACGATCAAACGATTCTGGCACTCGATAACCAAAACCAGCCCACATCATGTTCTCAAACGTTTGCACAAACAGATAGAGATGCCTGTGTTGGCGACGCTGGCCACCCCATTTCAATTTCAAATCCCACTAACAACTGAATCTCTCATCGCCGCCCAGCAGAGCGTTGACCAGCTAATTGCAGAAGCATCTTTCTGGCAGCAACAACAGAATGGTCTTGACAGCACACAACAGCAGCTAGAGTTAAGAAAGCAGCAACTCAAAGACCTGATTACTCGCCGTTCTCAAATCGAAAACCGACTCGCTACTTATCCCCCCAAAGATTTTTACAGTCGTTTCTACACAGAATTGCACTCGCTGCAAGTAGAGTTGTTTGAGTGGTCTTGGCAATTTCAGCAACAAGAAGCTGTTCGACGCAAAGATGAGGTGATAGCTTCCATAAGAACTTACATTGCATTATTGAATGGCGAATGGGATGCTTACCGTCAGTTAAGTCATAATTGGAGAAACATTTATCGGGATATCAGCCTATTGTTTCCGGTGTTTCTTTGCACTTTGCACTCCATCCGCAATTTGTTACCCTATCCCGATAGTGGCTGTATTGACCAAGTAATTGTAGATGAAGCGGGTCAGATTCCACCGCATCAAGTTTTTCCCGTTTTAGTGAGGTGTAATCGGGCTTTGATTGTTGGCGATCCATTGCAATTGGAGCCGGTTGTTAATTTGAGCGACCAGAAGAAAGAGGAATATCGCAGCAAATCTTTTCTGGAACAGGGACTTACAGATGGAGATTATGACCGCTACAGTCCCACTGCTTCCACAGCCTATCACCGAGCGGCTGGGGCATCAGGACAACCCAGAGATATTGGTCAGGGGATTATCCTTAAATATCATTACCGTTGCGTTCCGGTAATTGCTAATTTTTGCGATCGCTTGTGCAATTACGGCATGATCATCAAGACTGCGCCTAAAGCTTCTCGGTTGGGTGCTAACCTGATTGCTTGCCATGTAGAAGGGAAGCTAGAGAACAACGTTAATTGGGCAGAAGTTGATGCAGTAGAAGCATTAATTGAGGAGTTGTTAGCGGCGGGTTATTGCTTAAATCCTACTGACTCTGAGAACGAAATTGGCGTAATTTCACCTTACCGTCGCCAAGTAGATGCGCTGACTCAACGCTTAAAATCTCGGTGGAAAGATTTCCCACAGCAGAGCATTGGCACAGTTCACACATTTCAAGGTGGTCAGAAGTCAGTGATAATTTTCTCGACTCGCCAATGTCAATCAACTGATAGCCTCTGGTTTATTAATCGCCGGCCTAATTTACTCAATGTGGCTGTTAGCAGAGCGCGAGAATTGTTTATCCTGGTGGGGAATTTGACAAGAATTTCTTCGGGGGGACATACCAAAGATTTGGTGGAATATATCAAAGAATTTGGCGAGATTAGATAATTATCGGCAAGGAATTCTCTTTACAAGCTGCTCACTGACTAAAATCTTATTAGATGAGATGATTCGGCTCATAAGTGAGTTGGTTTACTGCACCGTTACAACCTAAGATAACGGTAATCAGCCAAGAAACAATGTTTATTTTTGTTTTTCTGGCAGGCTGCATCACCTATTTTGAGGAATTTTTTAAATTTCGCTGTCTTCGAGCTTCTCTCTTTTGTTGTGCTTTATTCAAGCTTTCATGATCATTAACGCTCTGGTGGGGTATCGCGCCTACCTGTATCATATTCTGATTGCTCTCTTATTATGCGCCTTAATAGCTACTGAAGCGGGTCTGATTGAATCAGCCGCTTCCGCTTCAATAGTTATACGGTTTTTTCAAAAATTAAATAAGATTCCTATGGCTAAAAATGCCTCACTAAGTTGATATTGCTTACTGCACAATCTGATTACACCCATTAGCATCAGGAGGCGCTACTTTTGTTAAAGCAGTTGTGAGTTTCAGTGAGTTAGGTGTCTGGCCTAAGGCATTACCTGTAGCAATTACATCAAAAATGACTCCGGCCGGGACTTCTTGATTCGCAACTTCTACTGTGATTGGTGGGTTGAAGGCATTATTGACCAATGGGTCAAATTGGTCAGGTAGAACTGGATTGAAGTTATATTTACCAGCCGTAAGTTCTGGGTAAGCAATAGCAGTTTTGGGTATCAGGGACTTCCAGAAAATAAACTATTCCATTAACAATAATGATAATCATTTTAAAG
>JAHCSU010000582.1 GCA_023522315.1 Nostoc sp. CCCryo 231-06 | reverse complement strand
AAAGAATGTGGAAACTGAACCGCAGAATCCTTCAGAATTATTGGAGATGATGAATCAACAGCAACAGGTTGCAGAATCAGCGAGATGGGTAGTGAATTACCTGGCACGCGGTGGTGATAAAAGCGAACTCTTCAATACGCTCGGGCACGCTTTACTAAGAGAGGATGCAGAGTTTCATTCATTTTAAATGTATGAAGCAGCAATGATCGAACATGATCATTGGGAAAAAGAAGATTCCGAGCTTGCTAGATATGCACAGGAAACATTGATCCTCGCAGTAACACGTTATCTGGCAGGCCATGCCCCAACAGCCAGAGAAATGCCACATACAGCACAAATTGCAATGCGCCTTCACCGAGGAGAAAAATTATTTGAAGATGATTGATCGATCGAGGACTATTCCTGCTTAAGAGAAAGTAATAAGCTGCGTACAATGCCCTGGATAGCAAGCAGGCTATTACCCGGCAAGCTCGCTAAGGCGATGATCAAGATTTTTAAGCAGACCATAATTGTTATTTTTCTTTATGAAGGAATACCTTACAGTTAGCATTTATATATTTTATGTTGATTTGTTGCTGTTTTTGGCGCATTGATGTACTGGTCAATAACCCAGGTAAACCCTATGAAAGCATCCACAAGGGGGAGATTGTGAATAAATAACAGATAATTTTTTAGTAGATAATCCTATAAATCTGATAATGAACTTGCAAATTTTCCTTGTAATTCTTTTAAAAACATTTCAGCAGCAGCGGAAAAAAACCTGATGCTTTTTCCAAACAATATTTAAGCCAGATTCAAGTCTTGGCTCTAGCGGCCGAAAACAAAGGTTACTATCACTAGACGTATTAACTATTTTATCTAGTGAATGGGAGCATGTGAGAAACACAGTTCATAAGATTTTTAGGAAGGAAAGCCTGGAGATGTAAAGTGCACTATATGGTAAAAGGTGGGGTTCGCTCCTATTTAACTATGTCTTCAAGTAGCCAAATGTCCAAAAGCTGTTCCTTACAGGTCAATTTAATGCAATCATAGGAGGATGAAATCCTGCTAATAAGCGAGTATTCGTGAGAAAATTGTATCGAACTGAGGGAGTCTAAGTACAATTTCT
>JAHCSU010000581.1 GCA_023522315.1 Nostoc sp. CCCryo 231-06 | reverse complement strand
CTATCCTAACTTTTGAGACTGTGTGCGTACCTCATAGCAGGCGGAAGTGCTGTATAAATGGCGATCGCACTCAACAACTGTTTACCTTTTTAGAACTCAATGAAAAAAACTTGACAGCAAAGTGTTTTGATAGTACTTTCGTATTATCAAAGCACTTAAGTGTTGTATAAAACTTTGACACTCCCGACTACGCCAACAGGAGAGCAAAATTAAAGGTAGATATGACTGCGATCGTCTAGATAATGCAGATTATACTATTGACTAATAACTGCATGTAGGGTTTTCAATAATTCTTGCGTCGTGTAGGGTTTGGGTAAAAAGGCTGTATGTTCATCTGTTTTGTCGATTGGTACTTGTTCACTTGTTGCAAGTCCACTAACAACAATAATCGGCAATAACGGATTGATATTTTGCAATGTCCGAATGGTAGTTGCTCCATCCATATTGGACATCATCATATCGATAATTGCGGCACTAATTTTATCTTTATGCTGGGCATAAATTGCTAATGCTTCGATGCCATCACCAGCAGTCATTGCCGTGTAATTATAATTTTCTAGGGATGTTTTAGTAATTTCCTGAATGGCAGTTTCATCATCTACAATCAAAATACATTCTCCAGATCCAGTTGGTATTCCCGTATCTTCTAACAACTGGATTGGAACTTTGTTAACTGCTGGTAAGTACACCTTAAACTTTGTTCCCTTGCCGACAAAACTTGATACGGTGATAAAACCACCGTGTTCTTTAATAATTCTCATTACTGTTGATAACCCAAGTCCTGTACCTTTATCCGACTCTTTTGTTGTAACCGACATTCCGCACTTCAAGATGTAATACATCGATATTCAAGAATATTTCCT
>JAHCSU010000580.1 GCA_023522315.1 Nostoc sp. CCCryo 231-06 | reverse complement strand
GGATAACTCCAAAGCATGGCGATATCTTGATACTCAAAATATTGCCGAGTCAGAGTTAGAGATAGGTACTGCGCTTGATGCTCTGTGTGAGCATTGGCTATTAAGAATTAAAGGGAAGAATGACTTAGAGCAAGCCGCAAAGATAGCACCTGAACAAGTGCTTATTGATGAGTACACCAACTTGAAATCATTGATTGGTGAACCCGCAGAAAAGTTTTACAAACTGCATCTGACAGACACCAGGAAAGCAAAAGTTAATGTTACTGGTATTACCCATAATGACACGAATTCAAGCTATCCAGAAGGGACACAAGCAATGAGGGAGGCTGGTACAATCCTTATTCAAAAATTCTCAGCTAACGGTAAAACCCCACTGTCCAGAGTTAAGATTGTTCGTGGCTTGCTTGATGATAATGGCGAGGAATATCTGGATGCAGAGCGCACACTGCCAAGCTGGTTTAACCCAGAGGATATTTACAACCATTTCAACGGTAAGCCGATTGATTTTGATGCTTAATTGCTGATTGAGTAAAAAGCTAAGTCACTAAGGATCATACCTGCAAACACAAGGGCAGGCTGCAATCATATAATAAATTAGCCAATAAATAGCCAGTTATTATTAGATAATTTAGATTTGTTAGGTTGTTCTCTGAACTTAAAGAAACCCTACACAATTTATTCCTCTACAAGAGTTATGCCAGGAAGTTTTAGCATACAAGTTAAATTTGCCTTTTGCGTAGTTCCATCTGCTTTCAAACGAGTCTTGCTAGCCGAGAAAAAAATCTGTTTTCTTGCCCTAGTTACTCCTACATAAAACACGCTTAATTCTTCTAAGAATTTTTTTTCATTTATACTATTTACCAAAAGTGTTGAATGTTAAGAAAAATCCGATAAAAATAGCCCAAAATATGTTAAG
>JAHCSU010000579.1 GCA_023522315.1 Nostoc sp. CCCryo 231-06 | reverse complement strand
TTCAACAGCTACCCCGGAATAGTGCGCCCACCCGCCACCGCAACCGTTGCTGGTTAACTGGTCGTCCTAGAGGTGTTTACCGCGATTTTGGACTGTCTCGGAACGTGCTGAGAGAATGGGCGCATGAAGGTCTTTTACCTGGAGTTGTTAAGTCTAGTTGGTAGTTAAGAGTCATTAGTCATTAGTCATTAGTCATTGGGAAATAACAAAGGACTAATGACAAAATATTATTGACCACAACACTTATCAATTCCCAGACTTTCTAAGAGTAGATCGCTGACGGCGTTAGCGATCGCAAACTCTCCATAGAAGCTATTGGAAAAATCATACGACTGCATCTCTGTGACAATGGCAATTACCAGAGAACCAAGGTCGTTTTCTCCTTCCATCCGTTGACGCACAAAAATCTGTGCGGCTCGTTGGGCAATGTTTTGGTTGACTGCTTCGGGGATAAATTCTGTATCTAGCCACCGTTGTAAGCGTTCTCGCAACCATTCACCTTCGAGCAACGGATTTTCAGGCGGTGGTAGGGTAATGGGTGGAATTGGTTGAGTCATCTTTTTTATTTTAAACGCAGAGGGACGCGGAGGGAAACGCAGAGGAACGCAGAGAATGATTGTTTAGCATCAAATTGCGTTTCTAAGAGTGTTTTTTTATATTTATTTATGCAATATGATATCGCCGCTATTGTTGAGGGTTATGCACAAGGCTATTTTCTCATGGCTGATGAGCGCGATCGCCTGAGTTGGTACGGAAGTCGCGATCGGACTTTTATTCCTTTGGATGAACGGTTTCGCTACCCTAAGTCTTTGCAGCGTGTCCTGAATCAAGAGCGTTTTAGTGTGGCGATTAATCGGGACTTTCAATCTGTGGTGGGTGGGTGTGCTGATAGAGAGACAACTTGGATTTCACCGGAATTGCAAAAGATTTACTGGCTACTTTACCA
>JAHCSU010000058.1 GCA_023522315.1 Nostoc sp. CCCryo 231-06 | reverse complement strand
TTAGACTCAGAATTCATTCTGAGGCGGCCTAGATGAGAATGAAATAGCCCTGGGTGATATGTGATATGGTCAATACGGTTCGGTTAAGGTTATTGGTGGGATGTTATGGTGTGTAGAGACGTTAGATTGCAACGTCTCTACAAGCGTTATCGATACTCCTAACTCAGCACTTAGCACTGTTTTGCCCCAGTCCCATAACTTTGAATTTCTTTACAGCGCGTTAGCCTAACACTAAGCTGGATTTAGGATTCATCCAGAAGATTTACGCAGGCGATCGCTCGATGTCTATTCCCCAAATTAGTGAATTTACTATCCGCCGTCATGCCAACGCCAAATCTTTCCAACGGGGCGAGGCATACTATGAGGCTGGTGCTGTCAATACAGTTACCCAACGTGGTGATCTGCTTCAGGCAGATGTTGTCGGCAGTGAAGCCAAACCTTATCATGTCAACCTCAGTTTCGATAGCAGTGGATTAACCTCAGTAAACTGCACCTGTGCCTACAAATTTGACGGGTGGTGCAAACATATTGTAGCGACGATGCTTGTTTGTGCGCGTAACCCAGAAAACATTGAACAGCGCCCCACCCTAGAACAACTACTTAATCACCTGGATTATTTCCAAACTCAAAGACTGCTGCAAGAGTTGGTAAAAGAATACCCACCACTAATTGAGGCGATTGATCGCCATGTAGCTTGGATGACTAATCCTGCTACCCAGCAAAAAAACACAAAACCTGTGCTTCGCATCACTATTGATCCGGCTCCCTTTCGGCGGCAAGTGCGGCAGATTCTCAAAAATACTGTGCGCTACTTTGAGGAGGGGTACGAAGAAGACCCAATTGGTGAAGAATTGCTGAGTGTAGTGCAAACTGCGGTAGATTTTAGTGAACGGGGAGAGGGTGAAAATGCGATCGCTATTTTAGAAGCGATTACCTCTACCTGTGTGGAAAATTGGGATGATGTTGCAGAATACGGTGCCGAAAATGATGAACTTATCGGGGAATTAAATAATGCCTGGTGTGAAGCAATTCTCAGTGCTGAACTCACCCCAGAAGAAAAAGTTGATATTCAAATAAATTTAGAAGTTTGGCAAGATGAGTGGAATGCTGATTTTGGCATGATTATGGAGGTTTTACGCCAAGGTTGGGATTATCCACCACTGGTGCAAGTTCTCCAAGGTAATATTACCGAAAGGGGAGCTTGGGAAGAAGACGTGCCAGACTACGCAGATGATTTGGCACTAATTCGGCTAAAAATCCTCGAACGTCAGGAACGTTACCAAGAATACTTATATTTAGCAGAGGCGGAAGGGCAAACCCAACAGTATCTGACAATGCTAGGGCGTTTAGGCAGGATAGAAGAAGCAATTGATGCTGCTCAAACCCAGATGAACTCAATGGAAGAGGCTTTTGCCCTAGCGAAAACACTAAGCGTTCAAGGGGCATTACAGCAAGCACTAAATATAGCCCAAAGTGGATTAAATTTACCGGGTAAGTGTCAGTATGAATTAGGGATTTGGACAAGTAATTTGGCTATTGAGTTGGGTGATAGTAAAGCTGCTTTATTAGCAATCAAGGCGGCTTTTCAAGTGAAGCCCTGCTTTTTTGACTACCAAAAGATGGCAGAATTGGCTGGGGAAAACTGGGAAAGTGTCAAAACAGACCTGTTGAGAATGATTCGTACTGTTAGTGGTGGGGGAACAGAATCAGCCAAGGTGGATATATTCTTGCATGAGGGGCTAATTGATGATGCAATTGCGATCGCTAGTGAACTCAGTTCTTATTATTCAGAGTTGATTCACCAAGTCATGGATGCTGCTATCCCTTACAATCCTAGTTGGGTGATTGCTAATGCTCGTCGCCGTGCCGAAAAGATTATGGATGCAGGTAAAGCCGAATACTACTACTACGCAGTTGAATGGTTGAAAAAGGCACGTAATGCCTACTTGGAATCTGGAAATAAAGCTGACTGGTTAAGCTATCGCCAAAATTTGATGCAAACCCACGCTCGTAAACGTAAATTGATAGGAATGTTTCAGCAAAGGGATATGCAGTAACCGTGACATACTCCTACACTGATGCAAGCATACAGTGTAGGCTTCTCAGTGACTCCC
>JAHCSU010000578.1 GCA_023522315.1 Nostoc sp. CCCryo 231-06 | reverse complement strand
TATAAAATATAAAGCCGTCCTTTATGACGGGGCTTTTACCCATTTTTTCGGTAAATTTTAAAACTTAAGCCACGCGATTAGTCATATTAACCGATGTTGAACGCTAGCCGTCAAGAATATCTTAAACTTTACCGACAGAAAACCACTTAGCATTTAGTTAAGTAAATCCTCAAGGGTTGTAAAATCCAATAAAGCCTCGCCGAGTGCTTCTAATTGCTCTAGGGAAAGAGTTTGAATATGCCCCCGAACCTCTTGTGGTAACTCTCCTACCCGTTTTTGTAGTAGCCGTAGGACGAGTGTTTGTCCTTGTTCCTGTTTTCCCCGCTCGTAACCAATGCGCTCGCCTGTGGTAATGTAGCTCATAGTCCGCTCCTGCTCAAATTGCTTAAACTCTTGCCAAAATTCTGCTTCCAAGGCTTTTGGTAAAATCATAACCCAATCAATAAATCGGTAAAGGTTACGAATATCTTTTTCTTGCAATCCTAATTCATACAATCGGCGAATCAAGCTAAATTTCCAAGCTTTACGTTCTCCTGGCTTTTTATTTGTTTGCTGTGTCTTCAAATGCGCCATTACTACAGTTGCAAATGGATTGTTGCTGGCTTCTAATTCTGTCCAACGATTTTGATAATCCAGCAGCATAGAAAGGATTTGCACGAAAATAGCAGTCGAACTCACGTTTTAAAAGCTTGTACCCATGTAATTGTCGGAACTTGCGATCGCCACAATAGTAGATAAAGGAACTTCAGCAAAATACTGTCGCTGAAATTGTTCTTCTCTGACAGCAGCTAAAAATCGTGCAACTGCTGCCTCAGCCAAGTTTTCTGCACTATCGCTTGAATGCCAGGTGATTTGCAAATAACGGTCTTGTCGTTTGACTGTAAACCCTAAATATTTTAAAGCTTTGATTCCGACAAGTAAGGTTTGGTCGGTGATGCCGATTTTCTCTAAAAGTTGGACGCGGGTAACTAGTTGATTTGTGCGATTAAGATATTTCGCAATTCCTACAAGAGTCAGCCAAATTTGATTGGGTGGTTGGAGGTTGGGTTTAGACCAAGCGATCGCTAGTTGTTGCGAGCTGCTTATCGTTAGACATCGCCGCAACCATGCGCGTAAATCATCCCAATTTGTAGGACAATCTTCAAGCAAGAGTGGGGGAGTGGGCTTGCCGTGAGCGTAGCCGAACGGGAGCGGGCTTGCCGTGAGCGTAGCCGAACGGGAGTGGGGAGTGGTTAAATTACGCCAGTCTAAGATGAGTGGTGTTAGCGATCGCGGGGCGTTTAGCCCATTCCGAGTGCTAAGTGTTGAATTAACACTGGGACGCACGGCAATTAACCTGATTTCATAACGTTTTTTGAAAGTGTTGTAGTCTAATTCTGCTATGCAATCACACCTTCCTATGGGCAATTCATCTTTGTAGTGTCCCCACCATATACCAGGAAAAGCGCTTCTGCTGGAATCATCCCGAATGTAAAACTCGGTTTTAATGTACTGTACCTTTTTCCCTTGCCAATCCTGCTGATTGCGATGCCAAGAATTTTCAAACCAGCAGTTTTGGATTAGCAATTTCGGAACAGGATTACCCATTCCACAAGGTTCTAGGAGTTTGAGTTCCAAAAATAACTCTTTCCCTAAGTCTGCTACTGTTACCGTCAAGTCTGCTTGCACGGTTGGCGTTAGGGTTGTACTACCTAAAGATTGTCGCAACTGCTGATTAATCGCTGCTGTAAATAAAGGAATATTCTCCACCAACAAACTCAAGCCTGCTGCAAAGGGATGTCCCCCAAAGCGATGTAACAAATGTGCTTGGTCTTTCACGAGTTGGTATAAATCGACAGAATTCACGGAACGGGCGGAACCACGGGCGAGGGGAGGGGATGAGGGGGATGAGGAAGTAAGATTTTCTCCCTCATCTCCCCCTGCTCCTTCCGTACTTAACAAAATCGTTGGGCGACCTGTTTCTTGTGCTACTTGTCCAGCAACTAAGCCCAAGACACCCGCAGGCCATTGGGCATCTTCTAGGACGATGACGCTGGTGGTTGATAAGTCTAATTGAATAAGTTTTTGTGCTACTTGCGCTTGCACATCTTTTTGTAAAGATTTGCGGCGGGTGTTTGCGAGTTCTGTAACTTCGGCTAGTTCGTTACAACGTTTGGCATCCCGACTAGTTAATAGTTCAACGCAAAAACTGGCATCGCCTTGGATGCGGCTAACGGCGTTAATTCTTGGCCCCAAACCAAAGGAAATATCTGTGGGGCGATCGCCACTTTTTTGGCATAATTCTAATAATCGCCCCACCCCCGGACGGCGACGCGCTGCTGCTGGCTGTTGAAAATCTGCTTGCAGTCGTTGAATTCCCAACTGTGCTAAATAGCGGCAATCTCCAGTTAACTGCACTAAGTCGGCAATTAATCCTACTGCTACTAAATCTAATAAATCCTCTAACGGATTTTTTGCAATATTAGGCAGACTTTGATATAATGCCTCGACTAACTTATAAGCTACTGCTACCCCAGAAAGATTGAACAGCTGATGTTCTTTTGGCAAATAACGAGGATTGATAATTGCTGCGACGGGTGGACGTTCGGCAGGTAAGGTGTGATGGTCTGTAACTATTACATCTATGCCTAGTTGTTTGGCATAGATAATTTCCTCAATGTTTGTACTGCCTGTGTCGCAAGTAACAATTAATTTGCAACCTTGTTTTGCGAGGTTATCAATCCCTTGATTATTGAGTCCGTGAGATTCCTTCAGGCGATTGGGAATGTAATAAATGAACTGAGTATTTTGTTTAAAAAATTGCCCCAATCCATCCCAAAGTACAGATGTGGCGGTAATACCATCAGCATCAAAGTCTCCCCAAATGGCAATTTTTTCTTTGATATTATATGCTTGTTGCAACCGGGCGATCGCTAAGTGCATTTCTTGCCCAAACTCAAACGGACTCGCTGGTTGATAAGCTTTATGGTTGATAAAAGCTGTTAATTGTTGATGATCTTTAATTCCCCGTTGCCACAACAATTGTGCTGCATATATTCCACTTGATGCGGGTGTATGCTGTTTCACCGCTTGGATGAACCACTCCGGGGGTTGTTCGGTTGCTGCTATAGTCCACTGCTGTTGTTCTGGCATACTAAAGTTAGGAGTTAGGGGTGAGAAGTTAGGAGTTAAGAGTTTTAATTTATAACTCCTAATTACTAACTTTTAACTGTGAGTTCGATAAAACAATCGTGCGGATAAAATTAAAGTGAGACTTCTTGAATGCTATCAAAATTGGGTAATGAGTCTTTCACTGCTTCTTCAGTAGCTTGTGTGCGTAGTTTACCGTCGTCGGCATCGCACCGTTTGGCAAACTGACAATAATCACACATTTTGCTACCCTCCACCACTTGAGGAAACTGCTGGTTATTTTGGTAATTTTCCAACCAAATAGTTAATTGACTTAATAGTTGATTAAGTTTCTTTGCTATTTGTGTATGTTGAACAACATTGTAATTAAATTTAATATTTTGTGGTTTCCCCTCAGATTGGACAAACCAATAAGTCATAGAAATATTTTCTGGCAAATAGTCGCTAGTTTCTGCCAATACATAGAGATAAAGCCGTGTTTGCCAGTTGGATTCTAAGTTGCGTTTATTGGGTGGTTTAGGATAAGTTTTCCAATCGAGAATTTGCGCTTGTTGGTTATCTGCAATCAATAAATCATAGACAACCGTTAACAAATAGTGCTGAACTTGCAGAGTTCGGTAGTGTTCACTCTCGCGGAAAGTTTGATTATCAGATGCAGGCGTTAAAATTTCTGGGGCTGCATCGGCAAAAGCTAGCATCCAGCTTTGTAGTTTAGCATCGGCTTGCAGGAAACTATCAATTGGCAAACCCATTTCTCGTTGCTGCATTAGCAAGTGAAAGCGACTACCCAAAGTTTGCCGTTCTTCTTGTTCTGGATTTGAGGGCGAATTTAGTTGTTCTAGGTAAGTATGTTGGAATTTACGCGGACAAACTTCTAGTAAGTTGAGTTGTCCTTGAGACAGTCGCAGTAGTTGAGTGGGAGTTGATAGCATTCTTCTATTTTAGAAGTAAATTATAAATCGCCTTTTTCAAAACCTTTAAATTCCCCCATTTGTGACGCGATCGCTACTCCTAATCACTCTAAATTAGTACAAAACTTCCTTCCAAAGATAGTAGAAACCCATTTCCAATGATTTTTCAAATGGGTATTGCAGTCTTTTTTATAGCCCAGTAAAGTTGTAACCAACTCCAATCAGCAGCCCCACATCAGTGTTTACCAGACATTTTACCCAGGCTGGCAACAACGGCAATTAACTCAGCTGCTCTAACTGGTTTAGCAACATGTAGCTGAAATCCTGCCGCTAATGCTTCTTTGTAATCTTCTACCCTGGAGTACCCCGTCAGTGCAACAGCAGGAATGCCCCCGCCTAGCTCTGGTTCAAGTTTTCTGATTTTACGCATCAGCGCGTAGCCATCCTCACCTGGCATCCCAATGTCGCTGATTAACACATCTGGATGTAATTCTTCTAGTGCCTCAAGTGCCTCTCCTGTAGAGCTAAAAGCACTAACTTCTGCTCCCCACTCTTCGAGTCCTGCGGTAATCCACTGCCGCACATCTGCCTCGTCATCTACAACTAGCACTCGCAAGCCAGTAAGAGGGCTGGGGACTCTTTGCTGGGGATTGGGGATTTGGAATTGGGGAAATGAGGGAGGAATGTAAGTTATTCTCTCCTGCTCCTCGGTCACTGAGCGTAGTCGTACAGCCCTTTGGGCATGAAAACCGCGCAGCGTCTCGTAGAGAAGTGCTGCTTCTCTGCTTTCTTCTAAAATCGGCAACTTGACTGTAAATGTTGCTCCTTGCCCTATTCCTTGGCTTTGGGCTTCGATTGTACCACCATGTAGTTCTACCAGATGAAGTGCGATCGCTAACCCTAAACCTAGTCCTTTATTTGACCGAGTATGAGTACTATCTTCTTGCCAAAAGCGCTCAAATACGTGAGAATGACCTCTAAGCAAATCTTAGTTATTGATGATGATGATGATGAAGATGATATCCGTCAATTAATTCAGACTTGCCTAGAAATAATGGGGAGCTGGAAGGTTTTGACTGCTACTTCAGGTAATCAAGGCGTATTGAGAATTCAAAAGGATGGTCAAGTCTTTCTGAATTAATATGGTTCACCGCATTAATTTTGACTTAAGAGCGTTAAAACGCTGATTACAACAAATCAATAGTTTTGTAGTCATCCAAAAATATCAGGTTCAGTTGAAGACTCATCATTAGAAGTGACAGAAAAAGGTAGAGAGTTTTGCATAATAACTCATCATCTGAACTTGATATTAGTCAACCCAAATGGAGATTTTGAAATGATTAACTTTCTTCAAACTAAATGGAGTTCTAAAGGAGCTATTGCTCTAGCAATCTCCGCAACGCTACTTGGAGCTTGTACCAACGACTTAGATCAACAGGCCGGAGTACCAGAAACGAATGTGACTACAGAAGAAGTCGCAGACAATACAAACGAACTAATTGGCAAAACTGTAACAATTAGAAGTACACCCGTTAACAAATTGGGGCCATCAACTTTCACAATTGCTGATAAGCAATTTTTTGGTTCTGAATCAATTTTAGTTGTAAATGCTTCGGGTAAAACTTTTACTCTGCCTACTGACCCAAATACGCCAATTCAAGCCACAGGCCCAGTTAGTAAGTTTGTAATTGCAGATATTAATCGAGATTACAATTTGGGCTTAGATCCAAACTTGTACAAAGAGTACGAAACCAAACCTGCAATTATTGCTCAATCAATCATCATCTGGAGAACCAAACTGTTTAGCCCACACTTGAGACCCATCTGGGTTAAGTTTGCTAACCCAAATGTCGCGACCCCCGATTCCCTTGTTTCCTTGACATCATTATTTGGCCCGAAATCATAAATAACAGCAAACTCGTTCAAACCAAGGAAGTTTGTAGTTAGTAGAGTATCTGGGTTAGAGGTAGTATAATAGGGCTGATATGTATCACCAAGAACAAATCTATCTGCTCCTACAGATGGGATATTTCTGTCTAGGATGAGAAATGGATTAAGCTGTTGTACCTTTAATTTGCATAAAATGGAAATTGGATAAGTATTACATCT
>JAHCSU010000577.1 GCA_023522315.1 Nostoc sp. CCCryo 231-06 | reverse complement strand
TGTCGCACGAGCAAATGTGTTGCTTACCAACGGCGCTGAAGTTAATGTCGCTTCTAATGGTGGCGGTAGTATTGCCATCAATGCTCAGAATATAGATGTTTTCGGAAAAAGTAGCCTCCGTGCGGGTATTATTAGCCCACTTGCAGGAGCCGAGGCCGCTCAGGCGGGAGATGTCACCCTCAGCGCCAAAGGAACAGTGAGAATCGAAAATAGCTTTATCTACAACGTTGTTTTTGGTTCTGGAAAAAGTGGTTCTTTAAGCGTGGATACAGGGAATTTGATGATTCAAGATGGAAAGGTTCCTAGTGGATTGCGTAATCAAACTGCCGATTACGGAGCAGGGGGCAAGTTGACCATTGATACTAGACAGTTAATTATCAGTAATGGTTCATGGCTGACAACTAGTACTGTTCGCGAAATTCCAGGAGGCGACTTGATCATTAACGCCACTGATTCAGTAGAACTTAGTGGCATCTCACCAAATAATATTCCTAACTTTTTGACTTCTGGAACACAGGGACCTGGAAATGCTGGCAAATTAGCTATTACTACTAAGAAGCTGATGGTCAGCGATGGAGGAATTATCTCGGCGGGTACTTCTAGCTCTGGAAATGGAGGCGAATTGATCATTAAGTCCACTGATTCAGTAGAACTTGTTGGCACCTTAAAACAAGGGTTGTCCGCCTCTCAATTAGAAAATATTATTGGAATTGCTGGAGGTTTAGTCTCTGAATTCGTAAAAGATGGTCCATTTCCGAGCGGTGTAATTTCTGGAAGTGTAAGTACAGGAAATGCTGGAAACTTGAGTATTGAAACTGGACGGTTGTTAATTCAGGGTGGAGCACAAGCATCGGTTTCTGCAGTTAGTGCCGGAGATGCGGGTGAGTTAAATGTTCGCGCCTCTTCTATAGAACTGAGTGGGACTTCGCTTGAAAGCCCTAAACCCAGCGACATTATAGGTCGAAGCCTGTTGACAACTGCTGTCGGTGAAGGCTCAACTGCAAAGGGTGGCAATATAACAGTTAAGACCAACTCCCTAACTATCACCGATGGTGCTGCACTGGCAGCCAGTACTTCTGGGCAGAAGGATGCAGGTGACATCACTATTAGCGCTGAATCTATTAATCTGACTGGTAACGGCTCAGTGATTTCGGCTGAGACAACAGGACAAGGAGCAGGCGGTAACTTGACACTGACAACAGGAAACTTGGCAGTTCAGGATGGAGGGAAAATAACTGTAAGTAGTACAGGCTCAGGGCGTGCGGGTGACTTAAAAATTAACGCTAACTCGATATATCTCAACAACGCTGCCAAAATCACTGCTGACACTA
>JAHCSU010000576.1 GCA_023522315.1 Nostoc sp. CCCryo 231-06 | reverse complement strand
CTGATTCGGAGTACCAAATTCAGTGGGGGACTTACGGCGTAATAGTTAAATTTAAATTTTCCCAAGATATCAACTTTAGTGACAAAAGATGAAGTAAGATTCACATCTGAAACAGTCCCCGTATAATTCCATAGTTTCTAACAAAAAATAGTCTAGTCCGATGATTGATAAATATCCTCAAAATCTTATGGTGTCCTGCTTACCACTGAGTATGCTTTTATTACTCAGCAGCATAACTTCTAGTCCACTGAAAGCTCAGGCTGTTGATACTACACAATTACCAACTAGTAATTTCATCCTGTCGCAACAACTCCCACCACCGCAGGATGTCCAACCACCTTCACCTTCGCCAGTTCCCTCACCTGAACTACCACAGCCACTTCCCCCACCAGCAGAACTATTTCCTCCCTCAGCCCCAACTCTCACACCTGAGGAACCACTCCCTGGCAACTTTCCTCAAAATATTGTTGTTGAACGGTTTGAAGTTCTTGGTAGCACAGTCTTCAGTCCCGAAGAGTTAGCCCTCGCCACTGCTGAATTTACCAAACGACCGATCTCACTGACCCAAGTGTATCAAGCACGTTCTAAAATTACTGATTTATACGTCCAAAATGGTTACATTACTTCTGGTGCTTATATCCCGCCCCAAACAATCCAATCCGGTGTTGTAAAAATTCAGGTGGTCGAAGGTAAATTAGAAGATATCCAGGTAACTGGGACTCGGCGGTTGAATCCCAATTATGTCCGCAGCCGACTAGCAATAGCGACATCAGCGCCTCTGAATCGGCAACGTCTACTAGAGGCACTGCAACTTTTGCAACTTAATCCTTTGATTCAAAACGTGACTGCTGAACTCTCAGCAGGATCGCAAACTGGTGCGAGTCTCTTAGAAGTCAAGATCAGCGAGGCAAAAACCTTTAGTAGCCCAATAGTTCTTGATAATGGGCGATCGCCCAGTGTTGGTAGTTTTCGACGGCGATTACAATTGAATGAAGCCAACTTACTCGGATTGGGAGATGGTCTGAGTTTAGGATACACCAATACCGATGGTAGTAATTCCTTTGACGCTAGTTACACATTGCCTCTCAATCCCCGCAACGGGACACTTAGCTTCGACTATGGGATCACATCAAGCAATGTCATTGAACATCCTTTCAACGTTTTAGATATCCAATCAGATTCTCGCTATTACGAACTGACATTCCGCCAGCCAATAGTCCAAACTCCGACACAAGAATTTGCCCTTGGGTTGACGGCCTCCCGACGGGAAAGTGAAGCCTCCTATATCGACATAGAGCGACTAGCTTTCCCCAGTTTAGGCGCTGATAAACAGGGACGCACCAAGGTATCCGCCTTGCGATTTTTTCAAGAATGGACGAGTCGTAACAGCCGTGAAGTCATCGCCCTACGCTCTCAATTCAGTTTGGGCATAGATGTATTGAATCCCACGATTAATCAAAATCTCCCCGATAGCCGTTTTTTTGCTTGGCAAGGGCAAGGGCAGTGGGTGCGCCTTTTAGCTCCTGAAACTTTACTTTTACTTCGTTTAAATACGCAACTAGCATCCAGAACACTCTTACCTATAGAGCAAATTGGCTTAGGTGGGCAGGATAGCATTCGAGGTTACCGTCAAGATTACCTGCTGACAGATAATGGCACTTTTGTTTCTGCGGAAGTTCAAGTACCGATTTTGCGCTTACCCCAGATAGGTAGCACGTTACAGGTTGTCCCCTTTGTGGATTTTGGTGTTGGCTGGAACAGTTCTGGTAGAGAGAACCCCGACCCTAATACTCTAGCTGCTGTTGGTCTGGGGTTGCGTTGGTCACAAGGCGATCGCTTCACCGTTCGTCTTGACTGGGGCATTCCTTTAGTATCTGTTAACTCGAATGATAGAACATTACAAGAAAACGGACTGTATTTTAGTTTATTCTATAATCCTTTTTAAAATTTAGGAATCTCCCGCTACACCCGTTAGGGTTAGCGGTGAGAGAATACCATCTGTTCTATTCAGTGTTTAATTTTATTCTGGGTATCCTAAGAAAAGACAAGGTTAGATGATATAGACGAAGGAGGAAAGTTTATAACTTATCTATGAGTAGAGAAAACAGCTATAACTTCTACCGCAAAACTGATTGAACAATTAGCCATCTCATTCCAAAAGGTCAATTATGAAAAGAAGGGCTGGTTTGCACCCTCATACCAATTTTGAATGAGCAAATTTTCCCATAAGTGCAGCCTGAAAGTCTGAAGTTATGGCAATACCTTGGTGTTAGTGATATTTTGCCCCAGAAGATCCCTCCTACCCACCCCAGTTGCTCCTTTGTGGAAACCAAAAAGACCCTTTGGCTTGGTGTAGTTATTCATCAGAGAAGGCGCTAGCCTTTGGGAGGAAACCCCATTGCTTCACTGCGCCCGCTTCTATTAAAAACGGAGACTTAATTCCCTGCTTTTTAAGGAGAGTTAGCGAGGATAAAGCCTTAACCCAAAGGTATTGGAACTTGTCGGAGTAGTATTTTTCAGACTAAGACATAAAAATATGAGAATTTGAGGAATAGCCATGCTAGCAAACGAGCAAGAAAAAATACGCCATCTGTTGGTCATCCAAGACCTGGAAGGCCGGCGAACTGTCCACTTGCGAGAGACTACTTATTCTCTGGGGCGGCATCCCGCAAACACTATTATCTTGTCTTCCCGGTCGGTATCAATGCAACATGCAATTTTATTGCGAGTAACTGTTCCAGAGACTGACCAATACGGCTTTCAGATTATTGATGGTAACTATAAGGGGAAAGGGAGTACTAATGGCTTATTTGTCAATGGCACTAAATGCTTTTCCCATAATCTCAGAAATGGAGATGTTATTGCCTTTGGCAGTAATCAAGCTCAAGCTAAATATTATGCTATTTCCAACATTTCAGAAAAAGCATTTTCTGAATCTTTTGATGTTGAAGACTTATCTGGTTTCCTATCAGAGCAAGGCAGTCCTGCCAATCCTTTTCAAACCTTAGCTATCGATCCTAGCTTTGAACTAGCTAGTGAGTCTGCTCTAGCTCGCCTAGCATCCTTCCCTGAACTTATCCCCAATCCCATCATTGAGATGGATTTGGAAGGAAGAGTCACTTATCTTAATCCAGCCGCAGCTCTGAAGTTTCCCAAACTTAGGGAAATTGGAACAAAACACCCAATTTTAACAGGACTCCTGGGTACAGTTAAGAATCTAGAAAAAAATTCTTTTGTGCGGGAGGTGGAAGTAGGTACAGAAGTTTTTGAACAATCTGTTCTTTACCTTCCTGAAAGTGATTTAATTAGAACTTTTATTATTAGGGATATTACAGAGCAAAAACAAGCCACAGCCGAACTACGTCAGCGCGATCGTTTGCTACAGGCAGTCGCAGAAGCTGCCAATTATTTGCTAGGGGAAATGAATTACGAAACTGGTATTGATCGAGCTCTCGCTGTAGTGGGTGAAGCTGCCAAAGCAGATCGTGCCTATCTCTTTCAGAACCATCCGCATCCTGCTACTGGGGAAATAGCAGTCAGCTTGCGCTTTGAATGGACACATCCTTCTGTGGAATCTACTTACCAAGATTGGCAGAATCAGCCTTATCAAGGTTCTGGATTAGCTCGTTGGTACGCTGTTCTCTCTAGCGGCCAGTCGATTAGCGGACTCACCCAACAATTTCCTGCCGCCGAACAAGAATTCCTAATTCGGGATGGCATTCAATCCCTTCTCCTGATACCTCTTTGCTTGGAGAAAGAGTTCTGGGGGTACCTTGGCTTGGCAGACTGCACCTTTGAGCGTCATTGGTCAAAGCACGAAGAATCTACCCTTTTGACGATGGCCGCCAGTATTATTGGTGCGCGGCAACGTCAGCAAGTAGAAGAAAAGATTCGCTATCAAGCCCTACATGACATGCTGACAGGGTTGCCTAATCGCCTACTATTTAATGAACTGCTTAATAAAACTCTGCCCAACGCCACTCGGAATGGTGAAAGTTTAGCTGTGATCTTCATCGACCTGGATCGCTTCAAGGTGATTAATGACACTCTAGGGCACACTCTGGGAGACCAATTGTTACAAAGCGTCGCTCAAAGATTACAAGACTCACTCAGAGGCGGAGACACTATAGCCCGTTGGGGAGGTGATGAGTTCACTATCTTACTCCCGCGAGTCAATGATATTGAAGAGGTAACACTGGTGGCGTATAGAATATTACAAGCATTGGAGGATGCTTTCCATGTCCAAGGGCATGAACTCTATGTGACTGCTAGCCTCGGTATTGCGTTGCTTGATAACAACAGTCCTGACGCCGAAACACTAATCCAGCACGCAGATGCCGCTTTGTACTACGCCAAAGACAAAGGGCGGAATAACTACCAATTCTACAGTGTTTCCCTGAGTGCTAAAAATCCTGAACTTCTGACTTTAGAAAAGAGCTTGCGCTATGCCCTAGAACGTAAAGAATTTACGGTGTACTATCAACCTCGTGTGAACATTGCCACAGAAGAAATTACTGGTATGGAAGCTCTGTTGCGTTGGCAGCACCCAGAGATGGGGTTGATCGCGCCCAGTGTCTTCATTCCCCTCGCCGAAGAAAGTGGATTAATTATCCCCATCGGCGAATGGGTGCTGCGGACAGCCTGTATCCAAAATAAAATCTGGCAAGATGCAGGATTGCCACCCATAACGATCGCTGTCAATCTTTCTCTGAAGCAGTTCCGCCAACCCAAATTGCTGGACATTATAGCCGAAATCTTAGAAAAAACGGCGCTAGAAGCCCGCTTTTTAGAATTAGAAATTACCGAAAGCACAGCCATTGAAAATTTAGATTTTACTAAAACGGTGTTAGAGAATCTACAGCAGATGGGTGTTTACATCTCTATTGATGACTTTGGTACGGGTCATTCCTCACTCTCGCGCCTACAGCTTTTGCCAATCCACAATCTAAAAATAGATAAGTCTTTTATTCAAGATTTGACGCACGATGTCAAAGTTGCTCATATTATCAAGGCCATAGTTGGCTTGGGACAGAGCTTAGGATTGAAGTTGATAGCCGAAGGCGTAGAAACAGAAGAGGAACTGGCTTTCTTGAGATCGATCAACTGTGACGATGTACAGGGCTTTTTATTCTACCGGCCACTTTCTGCCGAAAAAGCAACAGAAATCCTCGAAAGTAAACGCCCAACACTCTAGTACCGCAAGGCGGAAGTCAACCCCAACTATTGGAGACGCTGTGTTTCGACTCCGCTCAACAGAAATTCGCGTTCGGGGAATTAATAATTAAAAATTTAAGAATTTTTCTCAATTTTTAATTGGAGCGTACTCCTACGGGGATCTTGCTAGTAAGAGCGTCTCCAAGAGAAGCGACGGTCATATAGAACGGGAGTTTGTGAGCCAGCAACTGACAATCTGAGGGGCATTTTATACTCCCTACAGAACTGACTGATCATATTCCAGCACCCCAATATTGTTACAGCCGATCAATTGTCTTGGCATTTTCTGGCAACTTGGCGTCTCGTTGCCCAGCAGCACGCGCCCTAGCACTGAACAAACCAATGGGAGTATTTAATAAATCTACAAGGGTGGCTTTACCCGCGATTGCCTTTTTCATGTCCCTTGGTATTTCCTTCATTAACCAACGTGCCAAACGATAGCCGCATTCTTTGAGTGTAATTTCTCGCATCAAATCTACACCGTGCAGTTCGTGCAGATAGCGATTTGAGCGTCCATAGCGCCGCCATTGACTTTGGAGTTCTTTAAGTGTGGCGCGGTGGCGGTGCTGAACGATCGCATTCGGGGCAAATTCCAAACGCCCGATGTTTTCCCCCAAAATCCGCCAGCAAATATCGGCATCGCCACCAGTGGTAAGATAGGGACGAAATAAACCCACTTTTTCTAAGGTAATGTGTCGAATCGCCAAATTAGCCGTTTGACCATAGGGACGAAAGGAATGTTTAAGGGTATGCTTTTGCGACAAAGTTTCTTGACGGTCTGCGTGTTGTTCTAGCAGAGTTGTGCCTGGTAGTGCCAAAATTTCACCAGCGACAATTACTACTTCTTTATTGACAAATGGCTGAATCAATGAATCTAACCATTGCGGTTGTGGACGGCAATCAGCATCGGTAAAAACGATAATTTCACCCGTAGCGGCGCGAATCCCAGTATTACGAGCAGAGTATGAGCTTTGAATTTGGTTTTCGCTCAATGGATGGATTGTGATGGGACAATTTTCGGCAGATGTTTTGAGGATGGTGAGAGTGCGATCGCTACTATTATTGTCCACCAACAAGTACTCTACCCGCTCTTTTGGGTAAGTTTGAGACAACAAACAATTAATTAACTCTGGTAAGTCCGCCTCACCATTATAAATAGGAACAACCACCGACACCATTGGTAAAAATCTGGTGGCGCTGGTTGCATCAACTGGCTGATGATTCATAAATCTGAGATTTGGGAGATGGGATTACTAGCTAGTATTCCAAACCAAAATCCTGGAACGGTAATATCAGGCAGTTTTTATAACTCCAAAAATCTGGATTTGGGAATACTACTATATCACTCACGTCAATCTAAAATTTCAGCTTATCGGCGCGGCTCATGGGTCGAGTGGGCTGATTTGCTGGCGGTTGGGCAAAGTTGTTATTTGATAAAATTGCGATCGCCCGGGCATATTGCGGATCACTCTTAGTTCCGATTAAATCTGGATTAGAAGCCAACTGCCGCTCTTGTGCCTCTGTCAAGTCTAGCTTGATATCTGGGGCAATCCCTTTATGGTTAATATCTGTTCCCGCTGGGGTGTAGTAATGGGCTATGGTGACAGCCAAGCCGGAACCATCTGCAAGTTCATGAACTGACTGCACTAAAGCTTTACCAAAGGTTTGACCACCTACAACTACCGCCCGCTTATTATCCTTGAGTGCCCCTGTGAGGATTTCGCTAGCACTAGCTGAATTACCATCCACTAAGACCGCCAAAGGACGATTTGTTAAAGCAGTGCGATTGGCTTTAGTTTCTTCAGTGCCGCCCACACGGTCTACTGTCTTGACAATGCCGCCGTCATCATACCACATCCGGGCAATTTCAATGCTCGCCTGCAACAACCCGCCAGGATTTCCCCGCAAATCCAAGACATAAGAATCAACTTTCTTAGTGTTCAAATCGCGGATGGCTCGTTGCATTTGTTCTGCGGCGTGAGCGCTAAATTCCCGCAAACGGATATAGCCAACGCGGCGATTCCCTTCTTGTCTGAGGGTATAACGTACCGTTGGCACTTCAATACTTGCCCTTGTCAGCTTCAAATCAAAGGCACTTAGCCCGACTCGTCCCAGCTTTAGCTTGATGGGAGTACCCGCTTTGCCACGAATTAACTTAGAAGCATCATCCACCTTCATTTTGAGAGTGGGTTTGCCGTCAATTGCCAAAATTTCATCGCCTGCTTTGATCCCAGCTTTCAGTGCTGGAGAATTTTCTATGGCTTCAACAACAGTGAGGCGCTTAGTTTTCTCGTTCACTTCCATGCGAATACCAATACCAGAGACTTCCCCAGATGTTTGGCTAGTCAGAGCTTCAAACTGTTTGGGGTCCATGAATCGAGTGTAAGGATCTCCCAACTTTTGTAAAGCTTCACGGATGGCAGCATAAGCTTCTTCCCGAGAAGAATAGTCTTTGCTCAACAGGCTTTGCCTAGTTGCTTGCCAATCTTGTTGATTAAATTTGCCATCAACATATTCATGATTCACCAGTTGCCATACTTGGTCAACTATCACTTTCGGGCTGTCTTGTAGGGCTAGAGCGGCCCGGACACCACGAGTCCAAGCGGTGCCAAACAAAGACATAGTAGCAGTAGTGGCGATCGCTCCACCAATCAAGGCTACTTGGAGCGGTGAGTAACTTTTCGCAGATTGGTTCATGTATATTAGCTGGAATAATTGTGTTATTGACAGTTTAGCAATCAGGCTTTCAAGAAATTTTTAAGTTTTTATACCCCAAACTAAGCTCTGCTCTCTTCATCATTTTTATCGTTGAATGATGCCGAAAATACTGCATTATTAACAACCATTTCTCAGTTTTTTAGCCTTCTCCGGAAGGCTATACTGAACATGTGACACTTTAATCAGCGTCATTTTTGTACTTATTCATTACTTTTATAAGATAGCACTTTGATCACTGAATTGCAGTACTGTTAGACTGCCATTAAATCAGCTTTTCTTACCTAAGTCATGAAACGTAAATTTACCATCAAATCGTTAATTTCTATTAAAAAATTTTTTGCTAATCTGTGGCAATCGTTACAAAAAGTAACTGGTGGATTGTACTTTGTTTTGGGCACTTGGCTGATTTTTACCACTATAACCTTAGTTTTTGCTTCTTCGCAGCCAGTAGATGGCTTCTTTGTGCTTGGTGGCAGTATTCGTCGAGAAACTTATGTTGCTCAACAAGCAAAACAATACCCGCAAACCCCAATTTTAATTTCTCATGGTTCCCCAGACCCCTGTATATGGTTAATTTTTCAGGCGGAATTAGCAAGGTTAGAAAACGTTTGGTTAGAAAACTGCGCGAATTCTACCTTTGAAAATTTTTATTATGGTATTCCAATTTTGCAACGTTGGGGAGTGCATAAAGTCATGTTGATTACCTCGCCAAGTCATTTACCCAGAGCTAAATGGATGGCACAGATTCTCTTGGGCGCTCATGGTATTTGGGTAGAGACAGAGATTGTTCAGGAGTTGGGTATTCCTGGTAATCAGGAATCTTGGGTCAAAACTGGATTAGATGTAACACGTAGCTTATTTTGGGCGATTGTAAGTCAAATTATTCAACCGCAATGCTCAAATGTAACAAGACTTACCCAAGTAGATATGCAAGCTTCGGAGAATCGAGGTTTTCATTGTGAACACCAAGGGGGGTTGAGAAAATAACAACAGATGAGAGTTCCAAAGTATAGACCCCCATCACATCCAGGTGAAATATTACTTAAAGATTTTCTAGACCCAATGGGAATAACTCAAAGAGAACTTGCAGATGCACTTCACGTTCCTTATCAGCGAATAAATGAGCTTGTAAATAAAAAGCGAGGTATTACACCTAGTAATGATTTATTCTCAAGAATAAGCTAATAAATTTATCGGAATTTTGAAGTTTTTTTACTTTAATTTATAAACTTTAAAATCACATCTTTTGAAAAGTTTATTTATGCCTAGACTTTATATTTAAGATTACCTATGGATATCATTATTACATTAAATTCTAATTTTATTCCGTAATAAACTTTGATCCTTTGTCTAATTGAAATGGTATCTTTACAGTATCTTATTGAAAGTCAGGAGATTTTTTATAGATTCAGTGAAGTTATAATCTCAGTAGTATATTAACTAGCTGCTTGAATCACAAAGTATCAAGTTTAGTGCTAGATTTTATACTTGGTTGCCATAAAAAAGTTGGGCAACTTTTCCTAAAATTCATCATGAGTAAAGTAAACGAGTTACTGCATCACTGGCTGTTAAAGTCTGTTTCAGAGAAAGCTTTTGCTTGGCTGGAACAAAAGCAAGCACAAATTGCTAGCGGCGCTGCTGAGAGAGTGTTTTTTACAGCTTTTAGTGCTGTGCCGCGTTATCTAGGTAAAGAGGATTTGCAACTAACATTCCAGGACTTGGAAGCAGCACAGGATGTGATTCCCGGTTGGTATCCTAGCCATTGGAGTGTAGATCAAGCAGGTCGTACACTCTTACTTCTAGCTTTGCCCCATGATGATGCTGAGGTCTATGTGCGAGTCTCCTTTGGAGAGGCTGCGCCAACGCTTGATAAATTCTTCTCCACTGCCGATATGGGGGAGTTAGTTGTCCTTTATCAAAGTTTGCCGTTATTACCACATCCAGAGCTACATCGCCATCGCGCTGCTGAAGGAATTCGCAGCAATATGAGTAATGTATTCCAAGCCATAGCACTACGAAACCCTTATCCAGCAGATTATTTAGATAATGCTGCTTGGAATCAGATGGTGCTAAAGGCTGTGTTTGTCGGTAGTCCGTTGCATCTAATTTGGGGACTGGATAGGCGTGCTAATCCAGAATTGGCGAGGATGTTAGCAGACTATGCCCATGAACGTTGGGCAGCTAAACGCTCAGTTACCCCAGAACTTTGGCGACCTGTAGGACGGTTTGCGGATAGCGCAATCATCACAGATTTGGAAAAAGTACTGGCTAATGGGGATATATACGAGCAAGAAGCAGCAGCGTTAGCTTGTGCTGAGTCTTCTTTACCCCAAGCACAAGAATTACTTTCCCGTTACCCAGATTTACAGTCATCCATTCAAAAAGGTAATCTGACTTGGAGCAGTTTTAACCGCGATGCCTGCGGCGAGCTACGCTAACGCCTGTCAGTCTGCAAATGAAATTATCCATCATTCAGCAACAGCAAGCTATTCCACATTGAAACCGCATACAGTCAGCAGCCAGGATACTTGCTGATGCCGGGTTTTTCATTTTAAATTTTGAATTCTGAATTTTGAATTACTTATGATGTTTATCGATCCTCACATTCACATGTGTTCGCGTACTACTTACGATTACTTAGTAATGCGGGAATATGGCATTGTCGCCGTTATTGAACCAGCCTTTTGGTTAGGACAACCGCGAACAAACGCTGGCACATTCAAAGACTATTTCAGCAGTCTTGTGGGCTGGGAACGGTTTCGTGCTAGTCAATTTGGTATCCAACATTACTGCACAATTGGACTCAATCCGAAAGAAGCTAACAATGAGGCACTAGCAGCAGAAGTTATAGAACTGCTACCACTTTATGCTTGTAAAGAGGGAGTTGTTGCCATTGGTGAAATTGGCTACGACGACATGACAGAAGCAGAAGATAAGTACTTTTGTCAACAGTTAGCATTAGCCAAAGAACTGGATATGTTGGTGCTAATTCATACGCCTCATCGCAATAAAAAGGCGGGTGCTAGTCGGAGTATGGATCGCTGTATTGAATATGGCTTAGATCCTTCACAAGTAATTATTGACCACAACAACGAGGAAACCGTTGAGGAAGTATTAAGACGGGGTTTTTGGGCAGCTTTTACAATTTATCCACAGACGAAGATGGGTAACGCCAGGATGGTAGAAGTTGTCCGCAAATATGGATGCGATCGCATCATTGTAGATAGTAGCGCTGATTGGGGTATTAGCGATCCTTTGGCAGTCCCAAAAACGGCTCAGTTAATGTTAGATAGGGGCATTCCTGAAGAACATGTACGAGCAGTTTGTTATGAAAACGCCCTAGCTGCTTACAGTCAAACTGGGCAGATGAAAGCATCAGACTGGCTCGATCCCCAATCTGTTGATCAGCGTCAGTTGTTCAGTGGTAATTCTGTGTTGCGGGGACAGGAACCAGGAATCAAATCAGTTTCAGATTATGTGTTGATTGAGTAAAAAATGGGGAGAGACGCGATTAATCGCGTCTGTACTGGGGAGTGGGGAAGAGGAATTGCATAAATATCTGATTCATCTGCAATATGCTGACTTTTCACGGTATCTGCAAAACCTCTCTCTAAATCTCTCTCCTAAAAGGAGAGAGACTTTGAATTTTCCCCCTTCCCGCGTCGGGAAGGGGGTTAGGGGGTTAGGTTTTTCGTAGGCTTTTCCACATAACGTTGAAAAGTAAGGTAATATGCGGTTTATTTTGAAAAATTATTAGGCAGGGAGGCAGATAAGTGAATGTTGCAAGCTTAAATTTTCAAAGCTGGCGGGGTTATCTAGAATTGATACGTCCTGCTAATATTGTTACTGCTTGGGCGGATATTCTTGTTGGTTTTGCTGCTTCTGGCTCTGGGATTATTTTTGCTCAATTAATCAATGGAGAAGCAAGTTTTACCATACTAATTCCATTAGCTTGGTTGTTATTAGCTACAACTGGCTTATACGGCGGCGGTATAGTTTTTAATGATGTTTTTGATGCTGAATTAGATGCAAAAGAGCGACCAAATAGAGCAATTCCCAGTGGTCGCGTATCTCGTGAAAATGCTACTTTATTGGGGGGTATACTATTTGCGATCGGGATTCTAGCTGCTTTTCAAGTATCCTTGTTGAGTGGTGCGATCGCTATATTTATCACTCTTTCATCCCTACTGTATGACTCACTCGCCAAACAGCATCCTTTTTTTGGCCCTTTAAATATGGGTTTGTGTCGTGGGAGTAACTTATTATTAGGCGTAAGTGCTGTACCTGCAATAGTATGGGAACGTTGGTATTTAGCGCTGATTCCTGTTATTTACATTGCTGCTATCACCGCAATTAGTCAGGGTGAAGTTCACGGAGGTAAGAAGATTACGGGAGTACTCGCATTACTGCTGATTGCAATAGTTTTGACGGCAGTTTTAGCTTTAGGGCTATTAGGAGAGTATACAGCGATCGCAGCACTACCATTTGCTGTTTTATTAGCTATCAGAGTTTTGCCTAATTTTATCAAAGCTGCGCGTGAACCAGTCGCCGAAAATATCCGAAATGCCGTGAAAATAGGTGTATTATCTCTAATAGTTTTAGATGCAACTGTTGCATCTGGTTTTGCTGGTTTGTATTACGGTTTATTCATTCTAATTTTGCTACCATTTTCGATGAAGTTAGCAAAAGTATTCGCCGTTACTTAAATTTGAATGTATACACCCAGTAATACCATAAATCGTTTGTATGGGCGCATAGATGTGCGCCCATACAAATGAATATGTGGCAGCTATTTTGTGAAATAGTATAAGCCAAATAAATTAGATATACAAGGGATAAAGCTAGAAAATGAAAATTACAAAAAACAATAATCACTTAACTTATTGCAGCAATATTCACCCTGGTGAAAGTTGGCTAGAGGTTTCCGCAAATTTAGAAAAATATGTTCTCAATCTCAAATCACGTTTATCACCAACAGCACCTTTTGGTATTGGTTTAAGATTAGCAGATGCAGCTGCTAAAGAACTGTTACAAAATAATAACTTGGCTCAATTCCAAGTCTGGCTTAGTCAAGAAGATTTATATGTTTTTACCTTAAATGGATTCCCTTATGGCGGATTCCATCGACAGGTGGTAAAAGACCAAGTTTATGCACCAGATTGGTCTACACAAGAACGGGTCGATTATACATTAAACTTGGTACAAATTTTAGCTACTCTATTACCAGAAGGGCTGGATGGCGGAATTTCTACGCTGCCATTATCCTATAAACCTTGGTGGGAAAAAGACCAAGCAACTTTTGATACAGTTATGAAAAAGAGTTGTTTGAACATAGCATCAGTTGTTGTAGAAATGATTCGCATCTGCGAACAAACAGGAAAGATACTCCATATTGATTTAGAACCTGAGCCTGATGGTTTAATTGAAAACACCTCAGAAGTAATTGATTTCTATCAAAATTGGCTATTACCAATTGGCGGTAATTACTTATCAGAAAAATTAAATATTGAACAGAGTCTAGCAGAAACTAAATTGCTAGAACACGTTCGGGTTTGCTATGACACCTGCCATTTTTCAGTTGAATATGAGGAACCGCAATCTGTATTTGCGCTTTTCCACTCGGCAGGAATTAAAATTGGCAAAATTCAAATCAGTGCCGCAATTAAAGTAAAAATACCTGCTGATGTTGAAAAGCGTAGTTTGATAGTTGAACGCTTACGTCCTTTTGCTGAATCTACTTATCTTCACCAAGTAATAGAGCGTCGCATTGATGGTACACTCCATCACTATCCTGACTTAATAACTGCATTGCCGCATTTAGAGCAATCTCTAGCCGAAGAATGGCGTACTCACTTCCATGTCCCAATTTTTATTCATGATTATCAAATTTTGCAGTCTACCCAAGATGACATTGCTACTGTTTTACATCTACTTAACACAAACAATGCTTGCTCACATTTAGAAATTGAAACTTACACTTGGGATGTATTACCAGCAGAAATGAAGATAGATTTGCTGACTTCTATTCAACGGGAATATGAGTGGGTATTAAAAGAATTTGCGGCAAATTAAAAGGAGATTAATTTATGCAGAAAACTGTTGTTCTAAATGTCGTGGGATTAACGCCCAATTTACTAGGAGAAAACACACCTTTCTTATCTTCTTGGGCTGCGAAAGGGCAAGTAGTCCCGATCGCAACAGTTTTACCTGCTGTAACTTGTTCTGTTCAGGCTACTTATTTAACAGGAAAATTGCCTGATGAGCATGGAATTGTCGCTAATGGTTGGTACTTCCGCGATGAATGTGAAGTTAAGTTTTGGCGGCAGTCTAATAAACTAGTGCAGGCTCCCAAAGTTTGGGAAATAGCTAAATCAATTGATCCAAACTTCACTTGTGCCAACCTTTTTTGGTGGTACAACATGTATTCCTCTGTAGATTATGCCATTACACCGCGCCCGATGTATCCCGCAGATGGGAGAAAATTACCTGATATTTATACCCATCCTAGTGATGTGCGATCGCAAATTCAATCTGATTTAGGTAACTTCCCTTTATTCGATTTTTGGGGCCCAAAAACTACCATTAGTTCTAGTCAATGGATTGCAAATTCAGCAAAATGGATTGAGGAACGCTACAGCCCTACATTATCACTGGTTTATTTACCACATTTAGATTACTGTCTGCAAAAATTTGGTAACAATCAAACACAGATACAAACTGATTTGCGAGAAATTGATGCTGTTTGTGGCGATTTAATTAAATATTATCAAGCACGTAATACTCAGGTAATTATTCTTTCTGAATATGGCATTACCCCAGTCTCTAAAGCTGTGGATATCAACCGCGTATTAAGGCAAAATGGTTTAATTGCTGTGCGGGAAGAATTGGGGCGAGAACTGCTCGATTTTGGTGCTAGCATTGCCTTTGCTGTTGCCGATCATCAAATTGCTCATGTGTATGTAAATGATCCGGCATATATCCCGAAAGTGCGATCGCTTTTAGAAGCGACTGAAGGCGTAGCGCAGGTATTGGATGAAGAGGGTAAGCAAACCTACCATATTGCTCATCCTAGATCGGGAGAGTTGGTAGCGATCGCTAAACCTGACGCTTGGTTTACCTATTATTATTGGCTCGATGATGCAAAAGCGCCTGATTTTGCTAAAACTGTAGATATCCACCGCAAACCTGGTTACGATCCTGTAGAACTTTTCCTTGATCCGCAAATTAAATTTCCTCAAGGAAAAATTGCTCTCAAGTTACTTAAGAAACAACTGGGTTTTCGTTACTTAATGGACGTAATTCCTCTGGATGCTTCCCTCGTCCGTGGTTCTCACGGTCATATTACTACTTCTCCAGATGAAGGGCCTCTATTTATCACCCATCAAACTCACTTAGTTAATGAAAATCGAATTGAGCCTACAGATGTTTGCTCGTTGATTCTCAAACATCTAAATCAGGATTAGTCAACTTAACGTAAAAAGGGCGGTTAGAAACCGCGTCTATCTACTGACTAAAACGTACTTTGGCAATTTGAGTAACTTAACGGAGAGCTTCTTTACCCATGACTGAACCCCAAAACTTGACAACTGCTGACGGTATTCCAGTTAGCGATAATCAGAACTCACTCACAGCCGGAGCGCGTGGCCCTGTATTAATGCAGGATTTCCACCTCCTAGAAAAGCTGGCTCATTTCAACAGAGAACGTATTCCTGAAAGAGTTGTCCACGCTAAAGGTGCGGCGGCTCACGGTACTTTGACTATTACCAATGACATTACCCGCTACAGTAAAGCCAAACTTTTTTCTGAAATTGGCAAGAAAACAGAACTTCTCTTGCGCTTTTCTACAGTCGGAGGAGAAAAAGGTTCAGCAGATGCGGAGCGCGACCCTAGAGGTTTTTCCCTCAAGTTTTATACTGAGGAGGGTAACTGGGATCTTGTAGGTAACAATACCCCTATTTTCTTCATCCGCGACCCCCTCAAGTTTCCTGATTTTATCCATACCCAAAAGCGCAATCCCCAAACCAATTGCAAAGACCAGAATGCAAAGTGGGATTTTTGGTCACTCAGTCCAGAATCGCTTCACCAAGTAACGATCCTCTTTTCAGATCGGGGAATTCCGAAAGACCATCGACACATGGACGGTTTTGGTAGCCACACCTTCAGTTTAATTAATGCTCAGGGTGAACGCGTTTGGTGTAAATTTCACTTTAAGACTCTGCAAGGGCATCAAACCTTAACAGAGGAAGAATCAGCCAAGATTAAGGGCGAAGATCCCGATCATGCAACTCACGATTTGTTTGAAGCGATCGCTCAAGGCGACTATCCCAAATGGCGGATGTGTATTCAGGTGATGACTGAGGAGCAAGCGTCAAAACATCCTGACAATCCTTTTGACTTGACCAAAGTTTGGAAACAAGGCGAATATCCTTTAATTGAAGTCGGGATATTAGAGTTAAATCGTAACCCGGAGAATTATTTTGCCGAAGTAGAGCAAGCCGCTTTTAGCCCTAGTGCAGTGGTTCCTGGCATTAGTTTCTCTCCAGACAAAATGCTGCAAGCTCGGATCTTTTCTTACCCAGATGCTCAACGGTATCGCTTGGGTGGTAACTATCAGCAACTACCCGTCAATCAGCCTAAATGTCCAGTGATGCATTATCAGCGAGATGGCTTTATGGCATCGGGGAACAACCATGGTAGCGCTCCTAACTATGAACCGAATAGTGCTGAGGGTACGCCTAAAGAAAATCCAGCTTATGCAGAGCCACCTAACCATTTGGGCGATGTCACAGTCGATCGTTACAGTCATCGTGAAGGAAACGACGATTACACCCAAGCAGGTAATCTGTATCGGTTACTAACTCCTGAGCAGCAAGAGCGTCTGGCTAAAAATATTGTTGGTAGTCTCTCTCAAGCAAGGGAGGACATCCAAATGCGCCAACTTTGCCACTTCTTCCGGGCAGATGTTTCTTATGGTCGTCGTGTAGCTGAGGGGTTAGGCATTTCAATTGATCCCTCAATGTTTTCTGCGATCGCTCAACCTGTAGGTAACTGGTAGCCTCATAGTTTCGTAGGGTGTGTTATGCCGTAGGCTAACGCACCGAAAACCTGGATGGTGGGTTAACGGAGCTAAAATACTCGTCAACGGAGATAAAATACTCGTTGACGAAGATAAAAGACTCGTTAACGGAGCTAAAAGACTCGTTAACGGAGCTAAAAGACTCGTTGACGGAGATAAAAGCCTCGTTAACGGAGATAAAAGACTCGTT
>JAHCSU010000575.1 GCA_023522315.1 Nostoc sp. CCCryo 231-06 | reverse complement strand
GGATTTATTGAAGTATTAAGGTATGACATTTTGAAGTGCGAAATGTGGGATAAAAAATACGAATTCACTGCATCCACACACATCTACACACATGAAAACGACATTAAATTTGTCACGTTTTTATAAAGCATGTAACCCAAGCTACACGCTTAATATAAGTAACGTGCTAGATCGCCAATATTACATAGATTTTGCTGATGTCCGTGGTTGCAAGATTGTCGAAGAATTGCAGCGGACTATCGTTCGGATTTCTCCTGATGAGCCAACCTGCCAGTTATTTACGGGTCACATTGGCTGCGGTAAGTCAACGGAATTGCAGCGCCTGAAGACAGAACTAGAATTGGCGGGATTTCATGTAGTTTACTTTGAGTCCAGTCAAGACTTAGATATGGCGGATATTGATATCAGCGATATTTTGCTAAGTGTAGCCCGTCAAGTCAGTGCCAGTTTAGAAGGCATTAGCATCAAATTCAAACCTGGTTACTTTACCAATTTATTCAAAGAAGTAGGCGATTTTTTGCAAACCCCCATAGAGCTTTCTGGACAAGCAGAATTGTCGTTGGGTATTGCCAAAATTACCGCCAAAACCAAAGATAGTACCCAGATGCGGAATCAACTAAGGCAATATCTGGAACCACGTACTAATAGTATTTTGCAAGCGATTAATGAAGAAATTTTAGAAAAGGCTGTTGAACAGCTAAAGCTACGGGGTCAAAAAGGGCTGGTAGTAATTGTAGATAATTTAGATCGAGTGGATATGCGTCCCTTAGCATCCGGGCGATCGCAACCAGAATATCTCTTCATCGACCGGGGCGAACAGCTACGCCGACTCAAATGCCACTTAGTTTATACAATTCCCCTAACGTTAATTTTTTCCAATGAGTACGAGACACTGAAAAATCGCTTGGGAGGAGGGATTGCACCAAAAGTATTACCGATGGTATTAGTGCGCCAAAGAGATGGCACTGACTATGAACCAGGGATGTTACTAGTGCGCCAGTTAGTTCTAGCAAGAGCTTTTCCAGAAGTTCCTTTGAATGAAAGGCTTTCATTAATTACAGAATTATTCGATCACTCCCAAACTTTGGATCGTATATGTCGCGTTAGTGGTGGTCACATTCGTAATTTATTAGGTTTACTTTATAGCTGCCTGCAACGACAAGATCCGCCTTTTTCTAGGGACTGCTTAGAAGCTGTGATTAAGGACTACCGCGACGATCTGCTATTAGCTATTGATGAATCCCAGTGGGAATTATTGTTTGAAGTAGTGCAGCAGCAAAGAGTTAAAGGTGAGTCTGACTACCAAAGCTTACTAAGAAGCATGTATCTGTTTGAATATCGTGATCCTCTGGGGCGTTGGTTCGGCATCAGTCCAGCCTTAGGAGAAACAGAAAAAGTTTTAGCTTGGCAACAAAAAAAGTAACAGTGCTGGGTGAGTCATTAGTCCTTTGTCCTTTGCCATTGGACTAATGCCCAATCCCCAATGCCCAATGCCCCATGCCCAATACCCAATGCCCAATGCCCAATAACCAATGACTACTCATAAGCAGCTACAAATCTACACAAAAGAAAATCAACATACTTTGCAAAGACTGATTAGAGCGATCGCACTTTCGAAAGGTCAATTTGCCCTAATTTTAGTTCGGTGTAACTATTGGCAATTACGTGAGCAAATGTTAGAAAATATTCGCTCTATCACGAAAGATATCTATATCAGAGAAATCGTTCTCAATCCATCAACTACTTCCTTACACAACACAATAGTTTCAGAACTATCTTTAGATAATCCTGCTGTCCTTACAGACTCTTTGCCATCAGCTGTAATGGTTTTCGGTATTGAGTCAACTACCAGCCTGGAAAACTTACTTACAGGCATCAACCAAGCGCGAGATATCTATGCTGCGACTTTTCCATTTCCAGTGGTATTGTGGCTACAAGATGATGTGGCATCATTGCTTTCAAGATTAGCGCCTGATTTTAAAAGCTGGGCTGCAACCACGATTAAATTTGAAATGGCAAAGGCAGATTTGATTGCTCTGATCCACCAAAAGGCAGAATCTCTATTTGCCAAAGTTTTAGAAGCAGGTGCCGAAACATTTTTATCGAACGCCTCCCTAGATTTAGATCCTAAGTCCCAACATCGCCACGAAATAGAATCAGCTCGTAATGATTTGCTGCGCCTGTATGGCTTTCAATTAACACCAGGGCTAGAAGCTAGTTTAGAATTTCTTTTAGGACGAGATAAATACACCAACGATCAAATTAATGGTGCTTTAGACAATTATCAAAGAAGCCTAGCATTGTGGCAGCAAGAAACAAAGAGAGTAGCAGAGTGGGAGAGTAATTCTTCTTTATCCCTCTCATCTCCTCACTCTACCCTTCCCTCATTTTTACTCAAGCAAGCAATAGTACTATTCCATCTGGGGCTGTGTTATCACCCAATGGCAGACTTACACCAAAATAGTAATAGTAGCTATTGCGAACATGCTCTGTCGTGTTTTAAACAATGCCTAGAAATATTGGAGGAGGTACAAAGAGAAGACTTAGTTGCTAAATTTATTTTGCCTGCTTGTGAAATGCTGCAACGTTTACAAGCCTGGAATGACTTAAAAGAATTAGCTCAAAAGTCATTACATCTACATAAAACTTATGGAAGTCCTGCACAAGTTGCTCAAGATTATGGCTTTTTGGCAAATGTGGCAGCTTCTGAGTCGAATTGGATACTGGCTCATGAATTAGCGAATACAGCACTTTCTATCTCCGAAGAAGTAACACAAGCTTCTCTGGGAGACACTTTGCGAAGACGACGACAAGAAAGTTGGTATCTTCTCTTGCTAGCACGTACACAGAGGCATCTAGGTGAGCCAGAAGAGGCTATCAATAACCTGGAATGGGCGAGGGTAGTTTGTGAGCTACAACATCAGCCATCTCTTTACTTAGAGATTTTAGAAGAACTGCGATCGCTTTACTTTTTTGAGCGTCATGACTATACAGAAGCCTTTAAGCTCAAGCAAGAAAAAATACAAATAGAACATCAGTATGGCTTTCGTGCCTTCATTGGGGCAAGTCAATTGCAGCCGCAACGCTCTAAAATTAACCCAGCATTGGAACCTCAAAAAATACCGTTTCTTCCTGAGGGAGTTGCCCAAGAAATATCTGCTTCTGGACGGCAGCAAGATGTGAATCGTTTGATTGAAAGAATTACTCGTGCAGACTACAAGCTCACAGTAATTTATGGGCCATCAGGTGTAGGTAAAAGTTCAATTCTCAAAGCTGGTTTAGTCCCAGCGCTGAAAGGTAAAGTTATCGGTGAACGCATTCCTATACCTATTGTTTTGTCTGTTTACACTGATTGGCTTACAGTCTTAATAAGCAGTCTAAATCAAGTGCTGGCATACACAGGAATATCAGTTAATCTTGACTCTACACCCACTATACTGCTAGAAAAAATTCGATTAGCAACTGAACGCAATTATACAATAATTATTATTTTAGACCAGTTTGAAGAATTCTTTTTTATTAGTAATCTTCCCACAGAAAGAATAGAATTTTACCAATTTTTTAGTGAATGTTTAAATATTTCTTATGTCAAAATTATTCTGTCATTAAGAGAAGATTATCTACATCATTTACTAGAATTTGAACGGTTGAGCCAAAAAAATAGTATTGGTCTATATGATTTAGGCGTAATTAATAAAAATATTCTCGATAAGGATATTCGCTACTATCTAGGAAAATTCTCTAGCCAGGATGCTAAAGCCATAATTCATAGTCTTACTCAGCGTTCATATTCTGAACTGAGTGACGAATTAATTAACCGATTAGTGCAGGATTTAACAGGAGAACTAGACGAAGTACATCCAATTGAATTACAAATAGTTGGCGCTCAACTACAAATAGAAAACATCACCACACTCGGACAATATAAACTTTGCGGCGGCTCGGCAAAATTGGTAGAACGCTGGCTTGGGGAGGTTATTAAAGACTGTGGTCAAGAGAATGAAGAGTTAACTTGGAAACTATTATTTGAGTTAACTGATGAAAAAGGCACGCGACCGTTAAAAACTAAAGCTGATTTAGCGGCTGCATTAGTTAATAATCATGATTTAGATACAATATCAAGCTTTGATACAGTTGGGGAACTGATTTTAGAAATATTGGTGGGTTCAGGTTTAGTGTTGCGAGTTAGAGAAGAGTTAGGCGATCGCTACCAGCTAGTTCACGATTATTTAGTTGAACCAATTCGCCAAAAGAACAATTATGGTATGCTCGCGGAATTAGAAAAAATCAAACTTGAAAAAACTAAAGCTGAAGTCGCCCAACAATTTAGTCAAAAGCAACTCAATTTGGTATTGCAACGGCGATTGCGGGAAGCACGAATAGCAGGCGCAGTGCTGGCAATCATGGGGGGAACAATAGCAACATTATGGTGGCAAGCCGACTTGCAAAAAAGAGCGGCAGTCCGCCAAACTTTACGAGCTGAACGCAGTGAAAGCAACTTGAACATTAGTGCGATCGCTGCTACTAGTGAAGCTTTATTTGCCTCTAATAAAGAATTTGATGCTTTATTAGAAAGTTTGCGGGCTTGGAGAGGACTTAAACAGGCAGATGTCGTGGAGCCAGATACCCGAATGCGGGTGGTGACAGCCTTGCAACAGGCAGTTTATGGGGTAACCGAGGTTAACCGCCTAGAAGGGCACACTGATGTTGTCTGGGGAGTAGCTTTCAGTCCAGATGGTCAGTTACTAGCATCAGGTAGCCTAGATAAAACTGTGAAACTTTGGCGTCCTGACGGAACCTTACTCCAAACCCTGAAAGGTCACACTGATGCTGTCAACTGTGTAAGTTTTAGCCCTGATGGTCAAACCCTAGCCTCCGCCAGCCTGGACAAAACAGTGCAAATCTGGCGCAAAAACCCGGTTACAGGTGAATTTGACTCCAAGCCATATAAAACCCTGAAAGGAGACGGAGATTGGGTTTTTAGCGTTCATTTCAGTCCTGATGGTGAATTGTTAGCTACTGGTAGTAAGGATAAAACCGTAAAACTCTGGCGCAAAGACGGTAGCTTAGTAAAAATACTGAGAGGACATCAAGGGTCAGTTAACTGGGTAAATTTCAGTCCTGATAGTCAATTCATCGCCTCATCCAGCGACGACAAGACAGTGAAAATCTGGCGACGCGACGGTAGCCTTGTTACAACTTTGCAGGGACATCAGAAAGCTGTGACTGTAGCTATTTTCAGCCCAGATAGTAAATTGTTGGCGTCAACAGGTCTAGATAAGACAGTGAAGCTTTGGCGGCGGGAAAGTAACAGCACTAAAGACGGTTTTGATTTTCGTCTTTATAAAACTTTACGGCAGCATCCTAAGACTGTGTGGAGTTTGAGTTTTAGTTCCGATAGTCAAAAGTTAGCTTCCGCAGGTGAAGACAAAACCATAAACCTTTGGAGTACCAATGGTACTTTACTCAAAACCTTCAAAGGACACAGCGATTATGTTGTCAGTTTAGCTTTTAGTCCAAATAACAAATTGCTGGCCTCAGGAAGTTACGACAAAAGCGTGAAACTATGGAGTTTAGATGCCCCAACACCGTCTATTCTTCAAGGGCATCGGAAGCGAGTTTTGAGCGTTGCTTGGAGTCCCAACGGTCAGATGCTAGCTTCTGGTAGTAGCGATCGCACTGTAAAACTTTGGCAACGATACACCAGTAGTGGCGAGGTCAAAACCCGACTTTATAAAACTTTAGTGGGGCACACAAATCAAGTTACTAGTGTCAGTTTTGACCCCAAAGGTAAAATGCTGGCTTCAGGAAGTTTTGACAAAACAGTGAAACTTTGGAGGCTTGACGGTACTTTAATCATGACTCTCCACGGGCATACTGATAGTGTGATGAGCGTGAATTTCAGTCCTGATGGTCAGTTTTTGGCATCAGCTAGCAAAGATAAAACAGTGAAACTTTGGAACCGTGAGGGCAAGTTGCTCAAAACCTTAGTGGGGCATCAGGATTCGGTAAATAGCGTCAACTTCAGCCATGATAGTCAGGTTTTAGCCTCTGCCAGTGATGACCAAACTGTTAAACTTTGGCAACAAAATGGTACGTTGTTAAAAACTTTATCGCCCCATGACAGCTGGGTGACAGGTGTCAGCTTTAGTCCCACTGACGAGTTACTGGCTTCTGCTAGTTGGGATAACACTGTGAAACTGTGGCGACGGGATGGGACGTTGTTAAAAACCTTATTAAAGGGGTACAGTGATAGCGTTAATGCCGTTACTTTCAGTCCCAATGGTGAATTGCTCGCCGCCGCTAGTTGGGACAGTACAGTGAAACTCTGGAGCCGTGATGGCAAATTAATTAAAAGTCTCAATGGGCATCGTGCTGGGATACTTAGTGTCAGTTTTAGCCCAGATGGTCAAACACTAGCATCAGCGAGTGATGACAACACGATAATCTTGTGGAATTTAAATCTTGACAACTTACTGGTTCGTGGTTGCGACTGGGTGGGCGATTACCTCAAACACAACCACAATCTAGAGGAGCGCGATCGCCTTCTTTGTAATGGTATAACCAGTAAAAACCTTTTTTAATTATGAATTGCGTTAGCGTTAACGATAGTATGGAATGAGCGTCCCTAAGAGCATCATTACGAATTAGCTTGAAGCCTCAATGAGCAACCGCTCTTGGTTTAGCGGTTGATGAGGCGATCAAAGTTGTTAATTCAGAGCTAGAAATTTATTTTAAGATCATCAGCCGCATGAGCGATCGCTCTCCAAAACTTCATGATTATTTTCTGCGGGAGCCTCTTGTGGCAAATTCGTTAAAAAGGCTTGTAGTCTCATGCGCTCAATATAAGGCCAGCCCCCCTCAGACTCCATATCTTTCAGTAGTGAGTAGAGTTGCCGACGGTTAACAGGCAAACTCTCTTGAAAAACCCCATCCCGGATCTCTCGGTGTAAATGCTCCAATTGCCTAAGCATTGCCAAAAGAGCTACACTATCGCCTTGACAACCTTGAACTGCATCATCCACCACAGTTGCGATCGCTTGCAGTTTACAGGACAACTCCCCTGATTCAAGATTTTTATTATTGTTCATGCCACCCTTTGCGTATAAATGAGGTCAACTCAAATTTACCGGAGATTTTTAATTTTCCCTAGTTTGCCAATAGTTCCTCTAGAAAATGAACCTTCTGTAAGCTTCTAGAATCTCCCTTTACCCCTGCCTCTTTGTTGAGTTAGGGGTGAATATAACTAGATTTGTATCTTTATCAAAAGCAATTGCGATCGCCCGTAAAAGAGCGTAGTAACCTTTACCATAGCCTCCACGGCAGCTAGATGCGATCAAAATGAGACTTTCTTGAATTTTGAGTACTTTGATTTTGAGTTAAAAAAAATCGTATGATCTGGCTGATTTACCCATCAAACAATGGGCTGTATGTAGTGGCGTCACATACATGATACAAAAAGACTTGGGCGACGCCGCTTTTGCTATATGCAAGAGCAAAGTGCCAAGCAGCGACACGTTTAAGTACGTTTAGCAGAGAAAAGTTTGAGTGGCGACTGCCAACCTATACGCCCGGACACTTGTTTCAACTCTTGCAATCAGAGCAATGCAATGTCCGATAAAGGATGGCTTCTCGTCAAATATCAAAGCTTCGATGCAGTTTTACAACTTAGATATTAATTTTTGAGATTGAGGTTGACCATGAGGTATCGCGCTTTAATTGTTGCATTCTTGGCTTTGTGCTTGGGGCTAATAACTGCTTGTAGTGATGCTCCTGCTGTTAGTAGTGGTAGAGATGTACTCACTTACGATCAAATTCGCGGCACTGGCTTGGCTAACAAATGCCCCCAACTAGCAGAAACAAGCCGTGGCTCCATTCCCATTGATTCTAGCCAGTCTTATGCCATCAAAGAACTTTGCTTAGAACCAACTAGCTTCTTCATCAAAGAAGAACCTGCTAATAAACGCCAACAAGCAGAATTTGTTGCTGGCAAATTGTTGACCAGATATACTTCCACCATTGACCAGGTGCAAGGCAACCTAAAAATTAACCCAGATAATAGCCTCACCTTTGAGGAAACTGATGGTCTTGACTTTCAAGCCATCACTGTGCAACTTCCTGGTGGTGAGCGAGTACCTTTCCTCTTCACCATCAAAGACTTGGTTGCTCAAACCCAACCCAGTTTGAGCAGCATTAACACCTCTACGGACTTTGAAGGCACTTTCAAAGTTCCTTCCTATCGTGGTGCTGCTTTCCTAGATCCAAAGGGTCGTGGTGTCGTTAGTGGCTACGATAATGCTGTGGCTCTCCCCGCCCAAGCGGATGATGAAGAACTTACCCGCACTAACGTCAAGCGTGCTGAAAATCTTAATGGCAAGATTTCATTGCAAATCGCTAAAATCGATAGCTCTAGTGGTGAAATTGCTGGTACTTTCGAGAGCGAACAGCCATCTGATACTGATTTAGGTGCTGGCGAACCTAAAGAAGTTAAGATTCGCGGTCTATTTTTTGCACGGGTTGAACCTACTCGTGGCTAAACTCTCTAGAGTTAGTTAACTGACTGGCATTCAGAACTACTATTCTGTAAGCATCAGGTTTCATAACAAAAGTTAACTTTTTGCCCCCATTTTCAGGGCTGTTTCATTCCTATAAAAGCATTACAGCGACGAAAAGAGACAAAGGTTCAAGGGGAGACAAGAGAAAAATTCTTCCTTCCCTTGTTCCCAGCTTTTCAAGAGGCTTTTAAAGAATGAAACAGCCCTGCCTTTTTTTAGGCGTTTTTTACAAAGAGGGGGAAACTTTAAATACAACAAAGGGCGAGATACTTTTTGTTGTATCTTTTTGCGTAAATTTACGTATTATTTTCTGCAAATTATTAGTAATTTTTAATTATTGGATGAGTTTTGGTTTAATGAACACGTAATTTTACTGTAAATCAAACTTTTGCTTACCCAACAAAATTGCGGCTACTGTTGTTTTGTTTATAGAAATTAGCTTCAGCATTAATTAATTAAAGTTAAGTACAATCTCGGTTTTATATTTGGTAACTAATTTTATATTTTATTTCTATGTAGTCCTAAAAACAGCTACAGATCATACCGATTTTGCTTATTTAAACTTTGCTCGATTGTCAAGCAAGTCTATGGAATTTTCTTTAGAAAAAAGTTGTTATCTACCAGAGAATTTGCTAAGGCATATAGCACGACATTATCTTTGATATCGTGCGCTCGCAGCTGAGTTTAAAAGTGAGGACTTAATTGTTGATTTACTTAATGAACATGGTGCTATGCCTACCACAACAACCAATGAACTGAAACATGAAATTTGGCAGTTGTTGCGAGAATATCAGCAATCTCCATCAGGAAATATTCGCAATAAGCTGGTAAAACTCAATATTGGACTTGTGAGAAAAGAAGCTCACTACTGGACGAATCAATGTCATGAAACCTACGATGATTTGCTCCAAGTTGGATCTTTGGGTTTAATCAGGGCAATTGAAAAATTTGAACTTTCCAAGGGACATGCCTTTAGTTCTTATGCTCTTCCCTATATTCGGGGTGAAATTCAACACTATCTCCGAGATAAAGGTGTCACTGTGAGAATTCCTCGCAAGTGGTTAGCACTGCAACAGCAAGCAATAGGAGTGTCACGTTCTTGGCGTGAAAAGCATAATCGCCAACCAACAGACTCAGAATTAGCAACAGCACTAGAAATTTCTCCAAACGAATGGCAAGAAATTAAATTAGCATGGATAAATCGCGCTCCCTTGAGTCTCGATGTGCCAATCCAAGATGGAGAAGAAGGCTCTACCTGTTTGGGAGAATTAGTTCCAGATCCTAATTATCGCAGCTTTCAACTAGTACAAGAAGACCAACTTCGCTTGCAACAAGCATTGGTTCAGCTAGAACAACGCACCCGCGATGTGTTGGAATGTGTGTTTTTGCAAGATTTGACACAAAAACAAGTTGCAGAACATCTGGGAATTAGTGTAGTAACAGTTTCCCGTAGAGTTAAGAAAGGTCTGGATTTGATGAAACAGCTTATGGGTGTGGCAGAAGATTGACTGTAGATAAATACCAACCCGCAGTTATGCTGGGTAGGCAGTGCTAAAAATAACCCTTGAAATCTAAGAAATTAGGTTATAAAGGGAACATACTTTGCCTTTGATACAAATTTCAGGCATGTTAATTTCCACTTTCCAATTTTCCAATGGCTTTTGAGAACAGCTCATGGGCAGAAATTTAAAAATTACAATTGCAGCTATTTTAACTTTAGCGATCGCTGGATGTGCTTCTGAAGATACACCACAAGCGATCAATCCTACGCCGATTCCCAAAATAGCAGCAAAGTTGCCACCAGCGAACCAATCCTTTAAGAATCCAGTCATACCTGCCAAAGAGGTTTCACAAGTTACTCCTGCATCTGTTGGCTTGATTCAATCCACTAATGCTACAGAGCGGGCACGGCTAGTTGTGCTATCAAAAAATCGAAGTGACCCATTTACACAACTTTTCGGACAGATAGTTCCCGGAATGCTTCAAACATCTGGAAAACCTGTTCCCGTGGTGCCTAAGCTCCCTACTGCATCACTACCAGCACGAAAACTTCCAACACCCAGCATAGCTTTAAATCCAAAGAAAACTAACGTTTCTTCTGTACCAAAATCTTCTGTACCAAAACCAAAAAAAGTCAATCCTATCTTGACTTCAGTTTTGCCTAAAGTTTTGCCTCAAGTTGTCTCCAACCCTACTTTAGTATCTATATTACCACTGCCAGCACAACCTGATTTAGCAAGGGCAGTGCTTGTGACTGGTGTAGTTCTAATTAGTAAGGAACCACAGGCAATTATCAAAGTACCCGATGAGCCGACGAGTCGCTATGTGCAGGCGGGACAGCGATTAGCAGATGGCGTACTGGTTAAACGTATTGAAATGAATCAGGGCTACAACCCCATCGTGATTCTGGAACAATATGGTATTGAAGTTGCCAAAATGGTAGGGGAAGGGGCTGTCAATTCAACGCCGTCAGCTGCACCTGCTAGCGGTAATCCTGTTTCAGTGACAACGCCCCCCTCAAATCCTTCTAATGTTGGAGCTTCGTAAAGATGGAGACTAAGGAAAAAATTGAATTCGCTGGTTTGCCTTTAGCAGTCTATAGAGAGATAGCAGCTCATTTATGTCAAGTCGAAGGGGTAGAAGTGGATTTGATTCCCCAGTCATCCCAAGAGTTTGATTACAATCAAAGTCAAATTGGTGGCTTATGTATCTCGTGGACAGCAAACTCTGGTTCAGAAAGTCGGCAACGAGTTAACCAAATTTTGGCTTACTATCAAAATCGCTATATGAATCCTATTTGATTTGTGAAAATTGAAACCTTAGATTCCCGATTTTTCCAAGAAGTCGGGAATTTTGTTGTTCACGAATGACTCAGTAGAGCTATAGTGTATGACGACTTCATACTAATTCTTTGTGAAACTGCACAAAACCTTAGTAAGACAACTTGCTCTGAGCAAATTATGCGGGAGCAACCTCACAGGTAATCGGTTTCAGTTAATATCAAATTATTGAATTTAGCTGAAAACTTGCGTACTCAAAAACTAGCAATCAGGACTAGCAGCGATGGCATCTGAAGGAGAAAGTCTAGCTGTTAACAGTGTTTTTATTGAAGGTGGCGAAATTGGAAGCCTGATGAGGTCGCTCGATTGGTCGCAGACTGCTTTAGGCTATGTGGCTGATTGGCCCCAGAGCTTACGGAGTGCCATTAGCATCTTGCTGGCTTCTAAAGCTCAGATTTGCCTCTTTTGGGGTTCGGAACTAATCACGATTTATAATGATGCCTATCGCCCTGCCCTTGCCTCAAAACATCCTTGGGCACTCGGTCGCCCTGCTCATGAAGCGTGGAGCGAAGCCTGGAATGTTGTAGAACCTTTACTCAAGGGAGTTGTCGCTACAGGAATTGCATTTTGGGCGCAAGATCATTTATTTTTCCTGAATCGACACGGTTACATTGAGGAAACTTACTTCGATGTCTCCTACGACCCCGTGCGAGATAAAAGCGGGAAAGTTGGCGGAGTCTTTTGCATTGTTAGTGAAACAACAGGACGAGTGCTGGGCGATCGCCGTTTACAAACCTTGAGCTTACTAAGTAGAGAAACGGCTCAAGCAAAGACCGTAGAATTGGCTTGTCTGTCTGCAATTCAAGCCTTAGCAACTAATTCTCATGATATCCCGTTTGCCATGCTGTATCAGGTGGAGGCAGATGGCGGCAGTGCAAAGTTGGTTACAACTACTCCAATGGAGGAAACAGGAACAATTCTATCGAGAGTGAATTTAACTCAACAAAGCGATGCATGGAAACTCACACAAATTTATCATACCGGGGAAGCAGCAATTGTTGATGATTTGACAACTCGGTTTGGAGGTTTGCCCACAGGAGCTTGGGACAAGTCCCCCTCTGCTGCTTGGGTCGTGCCGCTCATCCCAGCTGGACAACAACAAATCGTTGGATTGCTGGTATTGGGTATCAATCCCCACCGGGCTTTTGAGGAGGAGTACCGCAAGTTCTTCGATTTGCTAGTAGGCAACATGACGATCGCGATCGCTAATGCCCGTGCTTATGAAGAAGAACGCAAGCGACTGGAGGCATTAGCAGAACTGGATCGAGCCAAAACCACCTTCTTCAACAACGTCAGCCATGAATTTCGCACTCCCCTAACGCTGATGCTGTCGCCACTGAAAGAGACGTTAACCGAATTAGACGGAATTATTCCAGCCAAAGCCCAAGCGCAATTAGAGATGGTGCAGCGCAATGGCACACGGCTGCTCAAGCTAGTCAATACACTGTTAGATTTCTCGCGCATTGAAGCCGGACGCACCATAGCTAGTTATGAACCAATTGATTTAGCCACTTATACCGCAGAACTGGCAAGTATTTTCCGGTCTGCTGCTGACTCGGCGGGACTGCAATTAATTGTGGATTGTCCTCCCCTAGCAGAACCCGTTTACGTAGACCGCGAAATGTGGGAGAAGATTGTGGTGAACTACCCCGCCGTAAGACGGACGGGGCTTCCCAATTCATCGGGAATAGCTT
>JAHCSU010000574.1 GCA_023522315.1 Nostoc sp. CCCryo 231-06 | reverse complement strand
TACCGTCACCACCGCCACTGACAATGCTCTGCCCATCTGCGCTGATGGCGACAGACCTGACATAACCTTCATGACCACGCAAAGGTTCAGTTAAGGGCAGACCTTGCAGGTTCCACAACCGCACCGTACCGTCACCACCGCCACTGACAATGCTCTGCCCATCTGCGCTGATGGCGACAGATAAGACATAATTTTTATGACCACGCAAAGGTTCAGTTAAGGGCAGACCTTGCAGGTTCCACAACCGCACTGTGCCGTCACCACCGCCACTGACAATGGTCTGCCCATCGGCGCTGATGGCGACAGATAAGACATAATCTTCATGACCACGCAAAGGTTCAGTTAAGGGCAGACCTTGCAGATTCCACAACCGCACTGTGCCGTCAAAACCGCCACTGAAAATCGTCTGCCCATCGGCGCTGATGGCGACAGAATAGACATCACCTTCATGACCATAGAAAGGAATGGACACTCTTGCTTTATTCACCACCCGATTCAAACTGTACTGAACTGGTGCGAGAATGTGCTGGGGTCGCTTCTCTTGATTTTCGCCCATAGTTTGAATTGCCAGCACTAGACTATCTAGGGGTTGGAAAGGCAATAAATTCTCTACCCTCGCCGCCTTTTCTCGCAACTGGGATTCAGTAAGCGCTCTTTCCAGTTCGGCAATGCGGTCTTTTTCGCGGGTATCGCTGCGCTGGTAAAAATCCTCATCTTCTTGGGGTGATTGCAAATTGGGCTGCAATTGTTGCCAGCTATCCCTCACTTCCGCCAGCAGTCCCCCTTGCATTAAATATTTGTCATCCTGGCTTTTGTTCAACCATTCCCGCCGGGTATCTGCTAATCTGTCACTCAACCGCCGCAAATCTCGGTCTTGTTGTCGCCACTGGGCAAACTGCTGCCAACTTTCAATTAAAGCTTCATGGGCTAAATCAATCCAGGCTTCTCCTTTTTCATCTTTCCCAGTGACTAACAAGCGTCCCTTAACTAATCCCGCTTCACCATATAGCAATTTACTGAGTTGTTGCCGTTGGTTGAGGTCATCACCTGCAATATTTAATAGTGTGGCTTTTGGTTGGCGCTGGCGAGTGTCTTTTTCTCCCTCTCCTGTTCGCACTAACCGCAGAAAAATCCGCTGAATCCATTCTTTTTCCTGCTGACTGCGTTCTGGGGTTGGGGATTCTTTCTGGTAATTTTGGCAGTGATAAACCTTTTCTGCATGGAGATTCAACGCCCCTGTTAATCCTCCCAACTTTTCATATTCTTCTAGGGTAAGTTGATGTTTTTCTTGATCGCGTTTCTCCCAGAGTTTAGTTAAAGCAAACTCCAACAAAGGCAAGAACCCTGGCTCTTGTTTCACATCTTTGAGAATTTCCGCTAGTAGCTCTGGTAAAACATCATAGCCCTGAAGGTTGGCAGGTTTGATGATTGTGTCCTTTAAATCAACTCCGGTTAAAGGTGGCATAAAAACTGCCTGGGTTTGAATCAGGTGAGTCAGGGAGGGATAATCTAAACAAGGTTCGAGAAAATCCGCTCGCATGGTAATCACAACTGCTAACCGCGAATCGGTAATTTCTACTACCTGAGTCAGCAACTCAATAAATCTCTGCTTTTCTTGCGGACTAGCACCGCCAGTAAATACTTCTTCAAACTGATCCACCACCAGCAAGAATTTTGCTGAACCAGGGAGATTTTCGAGAATTGCAGGTAGACTATTCGGCTCAGTGTAAATCAAATCCTTCAGTTGCTTTTCTTTTTCAGGCTGATCAAAAAACTGTTGAAAAGCTCCGCGCAACTTATTTAAAGGTTCAAATCCTGGTTTAATTGGTTCTAAAATCTGCCACTCATTATCATCTAATTGAGGAATCAAACCCGCCCGCACTACTGAAGATTTACCACTCCCGGAAGCGCCAATGATGGGGACAAATTTAGCCAAGTCGAGTTTTTGTTGAATATGGTTAACTACTTTTTGACGACCAAAAAAGAACTTGGCATGATCCTTGTCAAAAGCTTCTAACCCCCGATAGGGACATTCTTCACTCACCACCTCAGCAGCTACCGGATTTTTAGGCGGATACCAAACCAGAGGAATTGATCTTCCTCCCCCCATGTAAATTGCTTCTTGTCCACTCCCTTTGAGTTCTCGTGAAATGAAGCTCATCAAGTCATTGACATTAATTTCCCCGGTAGCTTCATCAGCTTTATCCTGAGCAAGTCCTTTAAGAATTGCTTTGGTGAAAATCCCGCCTTCTGCATCTTCACGCGCTCTTTCAAAGGCACGAGAGGCAGTAATTAGGCTGTAGTCTTGTTTGCTGTTGAAAACAGAGAAACCAGACTTGATAAAACTCCTCTCCAGAAAAGACCCAGCATAGCAGCAATCTAGCAGTACTACTAAGTTGCTGAGTTGAGATTTACCAATTAATGTGTTGAGATCATCAAAGGCGATCGCATTTTGTCCATCTACTTTATTACAATCCGAAGTTGCCAAAAACCCTTCCGGTTCACCTGTGAGGCTGAGTGCTTCAAAGCCATGTCCGGCAAAATAAATCAGTGCCTCGCTACCTTTCGCCTTCTCCAGCAGAAATGTTCTCAGTGTTTGACCGAGTTCTTTACCAGTTAACTTTTTATCCGGTGTGACTTGCCAGCGATTTTCACCCTCGATTAGCTTACCCGGTAACGGCTGAACATCAAACTGACCATGTTCACGCAGCAGCTGTGCTATTTTTTCTGCATCGTTGACAGCTTTTGGTAGGTTTGTAAAATTGTCATACTTATCAATGCCAATTACCAGCGCATATCGAGGCATAGGGTCTAACCAGGTATCCGTTTTTACGTAATATTACAAGAGTAACAACCCAAACATTAACTGAGGCTACTAATGTCACAAGTGCAACGCCTGATTGTCAAAGAAGATGATCAAGAGTACGAAATCTATGTGGAATCAAACACAGCCGCAGATGTGCCAGAAGAAGAGGAACCAGGATACCGTGATGGTTTACCCACGGTTAATATCAGAGAATTTCAAAACAAAATTTGTGATTATGCCAAGTTAGCGGTTGGTGCATTCAAGAATTTACCTGACGCTGAGGAGATAACAGTTAAATTTGGCATCAAGCTGGGTGGTAAAACTGGCATTCCCTTTTTAACTGAGGGTTCAGCTGAGAGTAACTTTGAAATTGAGGTTAAGTATAACTTGGCGCAGAAAAAACCATAACTCTACGCGCTCAACTCACTATCATTCACCTTTGGATCTCGGATGTTGCTGTTCAAAGGACGAAGTTTCGAGTTCAAAGGGTGAGCGATCGCTTTTGGATCTCGGATATTACTGTTCAGAGCTTCAAGTTTTGTGTTCTCATCTCGAAATTCCGTGTTCAGAGGTTGAAACTTCGAGTTCAGAACTCGGAACGTCGAGTAATTTACTCCAACATCCGAGTTCTGAGCCTCAACATTGCACCTTAGAAGGGCAATCACCGAGTTATTTTCTACAACGCTGCTGCTTGAGGCTTGACTTTCCGAGATTTACGGGCGAATCTTTGCCCCATTTCCTCAACTACTGTCTCTAAACCAGCGCCTTGTCCACTAACTTTGGCATAAGTATACACCTGCAACGCGGCTGCATAGGCTTCACTACCCACCGCTAAAAATGTATCATCCACCAATTCATAGAATTGTGACAGCGACAGCAATACTGGATACAACGCCTCAAACAATTGTACATCCTTCCGCATTTCATCCAGGTCAAACGATCGCGGTAAAAACTCTGGGTTCTGTGTCGCCACTTCTAATGCTTTACTGACAAAGGCGCGGCTTTTATCTCCCATTTTGGGTAAAGCTTTCCGTTCCTCGTTAGTTAAATCAATCAAAAATGGTAGCTTCTCTTTAATTGTAGCGATCGCTTGCAACACAGCATCTCTTTCTGATTGCGCTAGTGTTGCACTAATTGGGGCTGTGGACATAAAAATTAGTCTCCGGTATGTGGCTTACTCTTAGAGTTCCCACATATACAATTTGAATTTCAATGACACCAACAAAGATTACCAAGTAGGGGCACGGCAATGCCCATTGGTGTCAACTTAAAGCAAAAGCTAGCATTGGCAAGATTTCTAGGCTTGACCCTTACCCCCAACCCCTCTCCCAAAATTGGTAGAGGGGAGCAAATTCTCCAGTTCCCCTTCTCCCAAGTTGGGAGAAGGGGTTAGGGGATGAGGGCAAAACGTCTTCTCAAAGCAGATTTTTTCTTAAGTTGACACGTAGGGGCAATACCGTGCCCCTACATCGTTGTGCCCCTTGAGAAAAATCACACATCGCGCTAGTCTTCATTGACGTAACCGCACGCTGTAACATTAGGCGATGACAAATCAACTTTCTCCGAAAATTCCCTCTTGCACTTGGAGCCGTCCCATCGGTTTAGGCTGGGAAAAACCTTATACCGTCCGCTACGCAAGTAATATCGATGATGGCCCTTGGCATGGTATGCCTTTAGGTGGCTTTGGTGCAGGTTGCATCGGTCGTTCTTCACGGGGAGATTTTAACCTGTGGCACATCGACGGCGGTGAGCATACCTTCAAAAACGTTCCCGCTTGTCAATTCAGTGTGTTTGAGTCCAATGGCACATCTTCCCAAGCCTACGCTTTATCTACGCAAGCGCCTGATGATCGCACTCTCAAAGCTTGGCAATGGTATCCGACACTTCCCGCCACAGAGGGAACAGGTAATTATCACGCGCTATATCCACGTAGCTGGTTTGTGTATGAAAATGTATTTCAAGCACAGTTGACCTGTGAGCAGTTTTCCCCAATTTGGGCAGGTAATTACCAGGAAACTAGCTACCCTGTGGCAATATTCCTCTGGAATGCTCATAACCCAACAGATGCACCTATTACTCTCAGTATCATGCTAACTTGGCAAAATATGGTGGGCTGGTTTACAAACGCCCTCAAATCTCCCCAAGTGCAAGTGCGTGATGATGGTAGTCCGGTTTACGAATACCAACCGCGCTGGGGCGAAAGTCAAGGGAACTATAACCAAATAGTTGAAAATACACAACAGTTTGGCTGTGTTTTAGGTCGAGTTGGTAGTGATGAACCTTTGCAAGAAGGTGACGGAACTTGGTGTATTGCGACGCTGAAGCATCCCCAAGTGGAAGTATTTCACCACACTCGCTGGAATCCTGAAGGAACGGGTGAGGAGGTGTGGGAAAGCTTTGCTAAAGATGGCTCTTTGCCTAATTATCTAGATCCGACTCCAGCGGCAAATAATAGACAATTAGGGGCTGCGATGGCTACGCCGGCCGCAGGCATCGCACTTCGTTTCACTCTCCAACCAGGCGAAACTCTCGAAATTCCCTTTGTCGTCGCTTGGGATTTACCCATCACAGAATTTGCTGCTGGAGTTAACTATTATCGCAGATATACAGATTTTTTTGGTAAAAGTGGTAACAATGCTTGGGCGATCGCATCTACTGCGCTACAAGAATACCAAAGTTGGCGATCGCAAATTCAAACTTGGCAACAACCCATTCTCGACCGAGAAGATTTACCCAACTGGTTTAAGATGGCTCTATTTAATGAGCTTTACGACCTCACCAGTGGCGGTACTCTCTGGAGTGCTGCATCAGAACTTGACCCCATCGGTCAGTTTGCAGTACTGGAGTGCTTAGATTATCGTTGGTATGAAAGTCTAGATGTGCGATTATACGGCTCTTTTGCCCTACTGATGCTGTTTCCAGAACTAGAAAAGTCGGTGATGCGGGCATTTGCAAGGGCGATTCCTCAAGGTGATAATACACCTCGGATAATTGGCTATTACATGACAATTAAAGCAGAAAGCCCGATCGCAGTTCGCAAAGTCGTAGGTGCAACACCCCACGATTTAGGCGCACCGAATGAACACGTTTGGGAGAAAACCAACTACACCAGCTATCAAGACTGCAATTTGTGGAAAGATTTAAGTAGTGATTTTGTCTTGCAAGTATACCGCGATTTTCTGCTTACGGGTGCTGACGATATAGAATTCTTAGCAGATTGTTGGAATGCGATCGTTCAAACCCTCGACTACCTGAAAACTTTTGACATTGATGGCGATGGGATTCCTGAAAATTCTGGTGCGCCTGACCAAACCTTTGATGATTGGCGGTTACAGGGTGTCAGCGCCTATTGTGGTGGGTTATGGTTAGCGGCGCTAGAGGCTGCGATCGCAATTAGCGATATTTTATTAACTTACCAAACAGGTAGCACGGCAGAGTTAGCGGCGCAAAAATCCACTTATGAAGCTTGGTTGGAACAATCTCGCCCCATTTACCAAGAAAAACTTTGGAATGGGCAATATTACAAACTTGATAGTGAAAGTGGTTCCGATGTGGTGATGGCAGATCAATTGTGCGGACAATTCTACGCTCGTCTGCTGGACTTACCTGATATTGTACCGAGCGATCGCGCTCTCTCTGCCCTAAAAACTGTTTATGATGCGTGCTTTTTGAAATTCTGCAATGGTGAGTTTGGTGCTGCTAATGGTGTTCGTCCTGACGGTTCACCAGAAAACCCCAAAGCTACTCATCCCCTAGAAGTCTGGACAGGGATAAACTTTGGGCTGGCGGCTTTTCTTGTGCAAATGGGAATGAAAGATGAAGCGTTTAGGTTGACGCAAGCTGTGGTGCAGCAAATTTATGACAATGGTCTGCAATTCCGCACCCCTGAAGCTATCACCGCAGCTGGTACTTTCCGCGCTAGCACTTACTTACGGGCAATGGCAATTTGGGGAATTTACTTAATTATTAATTGATTTGCTATAGCGTTTCCTAATCACATGAGGTACATCATAGCGCCCTCTCGAAGAGCGGGGAGGGGGTTGGGGATGGGGTTCTTGTACCTCACTCAAGCGAGAACCGCTATATCAAAGCAGTTCTCGTTTTGATGCAACACACGTAGGGGGGCACAGCTATCATGTCTGTCAACTCAAGATGAAAGCAAATCTAGAACAAGCTTTTATAGCAATACGCTTGGGTTAAGCATTTTCTCTGTGTCCTCTGTCTGCGCGCGGTAGCCTGCGGCAAGCCGCTTCTCTACGAGACGCTACGCGAATGCATCTACGTTAAAAAAATTGACTTTGACAAAAAGTTTTAACCTTAACTGAACCGTATTGGTCTTTATCTGAGAAAGCAGAGTCTAGATTTGTGATTTTATTTTCCGAGTGTTTCCGGAAGCAAAGGAAAATTTCAGTAATGGTAAGAGTTGAAGCATTGAGAATTCCAAGTTACTCTATGCTGACTATATCTTTGTTTTAGACCGAGGTATTCTTGTTGAGCAAGGCACTGATCGCGAACTCATAAAAATTGGTATTTTTTGGTAGCATTTAGGCCAACTGCCACAGCATCCGTAATCTCAACTTTATAAAAGTTTTAAAGATTAAGACACATATAGGACTCCAATTTTATTTTTGAAATCTACCTATGATGCGTTACGATCCGCTAACACACCCTACAAGACTACTTAAATATTTTAAAAAATAATTTACGATTACTAGAAAAGTTACTGCTAAATAAACTTAACAACATTATGAGTTAGTTAACTTTTTATCTATTACTAAAATTTCTAATGTTTTCCCGGCTTAAACTGCGACCTATTTTTTCGTAAAAGCATCTTGCTACAGGTGTTTTAATTATTCTGATGATAATTAAAACCCGCTATCTTTAATTACCGCTAACGAATATTTTTTCACAACTAGGCTATCTATCATTACTAACTGATAATCATGAAAAAATTCACGATCAGTTTACGGTGATTTTATTTAGATACGCTGAAGCTGTATTTATTGATTTACAAGGAATACAAGGATAATAAATATAATTTTCTAATTGAACTTATTAAAAAAATATGTTCAATGCTATGGCTGCGAACGTTTTTTATTATTTAAATTCTCCTATTTTTACAAGTTGTTTTACATCATAGTTAATGGTAGTATTTTCTAGCGACTCGACAATAATAAAGGGTTTAAATTGACATTGTATGGGGGGTCAGACCCCTCATGAATTAGCAAAGGAGGACAAAATTAAAAGTTGCACAATCCGCAAGTACGTATGGAAATAAATTCAGTAAATTTAACTTAAAAATCTACTAACTTAGTAGATGACATTAACGACAAAAAATAGTATAAGTACGAATAGCGTTGTTAAAGCTCAAAGATAAATAAATTTTTCCCACTAATTGAAAAAATATGAAAACTTGCCGGAAAATGCTTAATTAAGTAGTAGTAAGAAATACAGGCGTTTTAACAGATAAAGTTTATTGAATTAGGAGTTGAGAAAGTTTCAGAGGACAAAACTGCATCTACCAAGAGCTACGCCGAGACTTTTGTCCTACCAGTAAGATGAGAAGACAAAAGATAAATTTTTACCTTTCACTTACTAAAGTTAGTGCAGTTTGTAAACCTCAATTGAAACACCAACAATCGCAGAAATTGAACTAGTTTACTTCATCCAAGATAACTAAACACTATGATGAATCAAGACATTGCTGGTATTAGTAGTAACTTAGATACAACAGTAAAGGCTCAACAATTTGACAAAGTAGTTGAAGCAATTATTGCTGGAAAGTATTCCTGGGCATGTGTTTTAATGCTACGTTTTGCTGGTTATAATCCTCTCCATTACATTCCGTACCGTACCTACAATCGATTGCTTAAAGAAAATTCTCAAACCAACAGAGCAAAACAACAGCAAAGTGAAAATATAAAAATGCTGAAAGATTCAAGGCCTGCTTATCTTGAAGTAGTTGGAAAGCAAAAAACAGAAATTCGTAGTGGTAGTTTAGACCAGAGATTGGGACAGCCAATTAACGAACATCAATCAACGAAATCGCCGTTAAAACCAGAAGGTAGCCAAGATATTTCCTTGGAACGCTGTGGAGTCAATTAAAAACAATTTGGAATTCAGAGATTCTGCCCTAGAGTTGATTGAGTGTCTGAGAGCCTACTATGCTAATTTAAAATTGTTAGCATGGTAGGTTTCCTATAGCAGTGATTAATTTGATATTTTTTTTTTGCAAAAATATGCCAAAATGGCAAATATATACTGACGATATTGATAAACTAATAACAACGACAACTTCAACAAAAATAGAGGTGATTGGCGGCAAGCAAGTTAATTTTAAAAAATAAAATCAATGATTAGTTCTGACTATGAAATAAATCAAACTGATTACAACAGTAGTCAACATTTCATGGAGTAAATAACTCCTATATCAAGACCAACGATACAACCGTTGCTACTGGTGGTTCTTTTTCTGAGGAAGTCTCAGCAAAGAGAATTTGGGGAGGTGGATTCCCCCAATCCAAATTTTACACACCTTTCATCGACTGCAGACGATGGGAGTAATGCTTATAAAACTTTCTATCCTGTGGTTGGTGTTGCTTTATTTAAATATTGCAAACGCTTAACACCAATAACAGGAACGGAAACAGAAAAGTGACGGTAAAATCGTTGTCTTGGCTGGTAGAACTAGTAGGTCATACGCTTCTCTATCGACTATTGTAATCCTAGTCCTCCCAACCTGGATTATCTCTGCTTTCTAAATTATCAATTTATATAGCAACTACTGGAAGTTCAAAACTTGAATAGCTTCCAGTTTTTTATATGTAAATAAAAAGTAGGGATGAGCAATTTGCCCACCCTATTTTTTGTAGAGAATGGTTAATCCAAAAATGAATTAAACCTTGGCTAATTCTGGGGTAGGACGCTTGCTGTTGCGAATTGATGTAATAGCCTCAGCATAATCCTTAGCGTTAAATACAGCTGAACCTGCGACAACTGCATTAGCTCCCGCTTCTAAAACTTGCCAGGTATTATTTGCCTTGAGTCCTCCATCCACTTCAATCCAAGGGTCAAGACCGCGTTCATCACACATTTGACGCAGCTTGCGGATTTTGGGTAATACACCAGGGATAAAGCTTTGACCACCAAAACCAGGATTTACGCTCATAATCAGTACTAAATCGCACAAATCTAGAACGTATTCAATTAGCTCTAGAGGGCTACCAGGATTAAGTACAACTCCAGCTTTCTTACCAAGCTCTTTAATTTGTCCCAAGGTGCGGTGCAGGTGTGGAGAAGCATTATGCTCGCAGTGTACGGAGATAATATCAGCACCCGCCTTAGCAAATCCCTCTACATACTTTTCTGGCTCCACAATCATCAAGTGGACATCCAGTGGCTTGGTCGTAACCGGACGAATCGCCTCCACAATCAGAGGGCCTATCGTAATATTAGGTACAAAACGACCGTCCATGACATCAACATGAATCCAATCCGCTCCAGCCGCATCTATGGCGCGAATTTCGTCACCTAGACGACTAAAATCGGCTGATAAAATAGATGGAGCAATTACAATGGGCTTTTGAGATAGGTTTTGGGTCATGGCTAGTGGGTTTTTAAGCGTCCTCGTCTGTAAGCATTGTAACAAAACATTGAGCAAGACTCATAATTTTGATCCCGGCTTTTTTGGGAGTGGGGGAGATGAGGAAGATGAGGGAGAATAAGAACTCCTAACTCCTAACTCCTAACTCCTAACTCCTAACTCTTGACAAATGACTAAAAAACTAACCTGGATAATTTTGGGATTAAGTGCTTCTTGTCTGAGTGCGCCGGTAATTGCTTCGGCTTTAGAATCTGCTCTAGGAACTAATGGAATTGACGCTCTGAAGCTACACCAAGCTCCTTATAATTTAATTGGTCGCAAGATTGCTATTGGTCAAGTGGAAATTGGCCGACCCGGAATGTTTGGGTGGGATAAGGCGGTGTCTAAAAATCGCGCCATATCTTTAGCGGCGGTGTTCTTACGCAATGGGCCAGCTAAATCAAATAGTGGTGTTGATCCCCACGCTTACAATGTCGCTGGTATGATGGTCAGTCAAGACAAAGCTTTGCCCGGAGTTGCTCCGGGAGCGCGACTGTATTCGTCGGCGGTGGGTTCCACTAAAAATATGGGTCAGCCAGAAGATTGCTTATCAGCCCAGCACATAGCATTACAAAATAGTGGCGATGTCCGTGCTATTAACTTTAGCTTTGGTAAACCTCTGAGCCGCGATCCTCGACCGGATGCTACTTTAGATGGCAATGCTTTGCTAACTTTATGTGTTGACTGGTCTAGTCGGGTTCATGATGTTTTGTATGCGATCGCAGGCAATCAAGGTAAGGGCGGTATTCCTATTCCTACAGATAATTTTAACGGAATAAACGTGGCTTTTTCATCCCGCCGAGGGGGAGTTTTTAACAAAGTAGATGTGGCTAATCTGGCGGGTGCTAACCAAGGAGTGAGTGGAAGGCTAGTTGGAAAGGAATTAAATCTTGATGGGCGTCGCGCTATCAGTTTAGTTGCTCCTGGGAATAACATTCCTTTGCTCAATCCAGATGGCAAACTGAACAAGGTTACAGGTACCAGTTTTGCAGCCCCTCAAGTTACGGCTACTGTTGCTCTATTGCAGGAATTTGCTGACAGACAGATGCGGACAAAGCAACCCCGATGGAGCATTGATTCTCGCCATCATCAAGTAATGAAAGCTGTATTGCTGAATTCAGCAGACAAAATCCAAGATAGCGGTGATGGCTTGAGGTTGGGAATGAGCCGGACGCTAATTGATAAACAAAATGAAGACTGGCTAGATTCTGATGCTTATAAAGATCCCACAATTCCCTTGGATGCCCAAATGGGAGCGGGTCATTTGAACGCATTTCGCGCTTATGAGCAACTTAGCGCTGGTCAATGGCAGCCATCTGCGGCTGTACCTGCCACTGGTTGGGATTATCGCACAGTCAATGCTGGAGCATCTGTTGACTATATATTAGCAAAACCGTTAAAGCAGGGGAGTTTTGTTGCTGTTACCCTGAGTTGGGATCGATTGGTAGAACTCAACGATAAAAATAAAAACCAGCAATATGATGTGGGCGAAAATTTTCGCGATCGCGGCTTAAATAATCTCGACCTATACTTAGTAAAAGCTAATGCTCAAAATTCAGATGCAGGTGCTGTTTGCTCCTCAATCAGCCAAATCGATAGTGTAGAACATATTTTCTGCCCCGTTGCTGCTACTGGCTATTACAAAATCCGCGTCCAGTTTCGTCAAAAGTTAAATGAAGCTACTCAACCCTATAGTTTAGCTTGGTGGAGTGTACCTATCAATTGAAATAGGGGCACATAACTGTTATCTGTGTCAACTGACAGCATTTTTCATCTATTTAAACAACACTCAATACTGTTCGGTTAAGGCAAGAGACGCGATAAATCGCCGTCTTTACAATAATCAGTCCTTCGTCCTGACGGTAATTTATCGCGTCTTTGGGGTCTATAGCTTTTCCTATCATAGCCCCCTCATCGCTTGCGGGGAGGGGGTTGGGGGTGGGGTTCTTGTACCTCACTCAACTGATAACCGCTATATTATTTTCATCAAATAACCTTAGCCAAACCGTGTTGGCACGACACTTTCATAGGGCGCATAGCCGTGCCGTCCCTAAAAAAGTTTGGCATTTCGTGAACTAAAAAGCGTGATTTTATCTTTAAAAACCAAGAACGGTGGTTATTTTGTGATTAAGTAGTCTACAATACTTTTATAGATAAATAGGAAAATTCCTAAGAATCAAAATTTTTCATAATTTCTCTGCATAGTCCCCTCAATGAGGAATTAGCAACTCTAACAAGTCGTGTTTAATTCCTCTGAACTATTAACTTGCTGTTACAAAAACTGTAACAGTCCCATTTTTCTATTGGAGCAAATGCAATAGTTAATCATTGACACAGTGTCTGCGTCAACCATGATTACAGATCGGGAATCTTTGGCAAGTGAGGTAGCAGAATGAATCGACAAAAATTTAGTGATGCGAAAGAAAATTTCCTGCAAAGACGTTACGGTGTTAGTCTGGGCAGACGTTATGCTCTGGCAGCTGCAAGTGTTGTTCTATTCAGTGTATTAGGGTGTTCTCAAGTCGATAGTAAAAAAAGTGCCCTTGCTCAATCTAGTTTACCTCAGCCAGAAACTCCATTGCAAAAAAAAACAGTCAACACTGATACAAAAATAGTTGAGTCTAACAATAAGTTTGGCTTCAAACTGTTCTCAGAAGTTCTGAAAGGTGATAAGGGTGAGAATAATGTTTTTATCTCACCTTCTAGTGTAGCGATCGCTCTTGCAATGACCTACAACGGCGCTAGCGGCTCGACTCAACAAGCAATGGCAAAAACCCTGGAATTACAGGGGATGAATCTCGCAGAAATTAACTCTTCTTACGCGGCGGCATTAAAGCAGCTTTTAGACAATCAGGATGCGAAGGTGCAACTGAGTATTGCTAACTCACTTTGGGCAAATCAAGATGTTAGTTTTGCGCCAGACTTTCTCAAGAGAACCCAGGGTTTCTATCAAGCTAAGGTCAGCAATTTAAACTTTCAAGATGCCGCCGCCTCTAGTATTATCAATAACTGGGTGAAAGAAAATACTAAGGGGAAAATCACTAAAATAGTTGAAACAATTGAACCCAATCAAGTGTTGTTTCTGATTAATGCGATATATTTTAAAGGTAATTGGAGTAACGAATTTGACAAAAATCAAACCGCTCAATACCCTTTTTACATCACATCTGGCAGAAGAAAACAACACTCAATGATGTCACAGGAAGGTGACTATAGATATTATGAAAGTGAACAGTTTCAGGCAGTTAGTTTACCTTACGGCAAAGATGGTAAAGTCAGTTTTTATATCTTCCTGCCGAAACAGAATTCTAACCTCAAAGCCTTCTATCAAAACTTGAATGTTGAAAACTGGGAAAAATGGATGGCTCAGTTCAGCAAACAAAAAGGGTTTATTCGCCTACCCCGCTTCAAAACAGATTACGACGTTACACTCAATGATGCTTTGAAAAGTTTAGGCATGGAAGAGGCTTTCAGCAACAAAGCCAATTTTTCCGGCATGGGTAAGAATTTTGCCATTAGCCAAGTTAAGCATAAAACTTTTGTCGAAGTGAACGAAGAAGGCACCGAAGCGGCTGCGGCTACTTCAGTGGGAATAGTAGCAACATCTTTGAGAGATGAACCAGAACCATTCCGAATGATTGTTGATCGTCCCTTCTTCTGTGCCATTAGGGATAATCAGACGGGAAGTCTTTTGTTTATGGGTTCCATCATTGAGCCACAGTAAAAAATCCAAATTTCTTCATTTTGAATTTTGAATTTTGAATTTTGAATTCTAAGGTAATGTCGCTTCAGAAATGCTTAGAGTGTTTTTAGCATCAGCTTTCGGGGAATCGTTTACTGCAATGGATGCAGTTATTTCCCCAGTGGCGCTGTCTTCCGCCTCACTGATTAGCCCTCCAGGACGTAGAGCGCTTAAAGCAGTCTTAATCACAACAGCTGTGGGTACTGCCACAATTACACCCAACAGCCCGCCAATTCTTGCCCCTGTCAAGACTGAAATTAAAATCCAAACTGGATTTAAACCCGTAAAACTGCCTAAAATTCGGGGGGCAATTAAGTTTTCGAGAATTTGCTGTACAATCAGTGCTGCTATTAAGACTCTCACACCCATTGAGAAATCTTGCAGTGCTACCAATAGTGTAGTCAGGGCGATACCTACAGAACCGCCAAAGGGCACGAGAGCCATTAGTCCAATAGTTAGGCCAAATAGTAGGCCGAATGGCACTTTCAGCCACAAAAAGGTAGGAATCAGGGCTGATGCCATACAGGTAGATAAAATCAACTGGGTGATGAAGAAATTTTGGAAGCTTAGGCGGACTGTTTTGGAAAAAGGATCGCGAAATTTAGAGGGTAGCCATTCTACTAAACTTTCCCAGAGTTCACCTCCATGCTGTAAAAGGTAGAAAGTCAAAACCATCGTCAAGAGAATATCTAGCAGACTAGTGACTGTAACTACTGCTAGATTTAAAACTTGTCCAGCGATCGCTTGCAATTGTCCCTTGACGCGATCGTTGATTTGCACTACCAGAGCATCGAGGTTAATCGGTAAACCATAAGTCTCAGCTTTTTCGTTTAATATCATTAACTGCGAGCGTCCAGAGTCGATCAACTCTGGTAAACGAGCCACCAGTTGTTGAGCTTGGGTAAGGGCCAATGGAAAAAGTGTCACACCCAAGGCTAATAAAATCGATAAAGCCAAGAGAAATACTAAAATAGCGACTTGCTCTCGCCTAGCACCATGATGCTCCATCCAGCTCACGGGGTAGTTGAGCAGAAATGCTAGTACTGAGGCTCCGACCAGAATGACTATGAGAGAATGGAAATAATCAAAAAATAGCGAAAGTGCCCAACCATTGAGAACTAGCAGCGGAACGAAGAGCGCGATCGCCCCGATTCGCGCTATTGGTGTGAATGTTTGCCACCAGTCGAGTAGCTTGCGTGTCTGCATTTTAAGCTGATTGCTGGATAGAACTAAATGAAATCTTTCTTTACAGATTATTATCTCTAACTATATGAGTCTTATTCATCCTTCTAGTTTAGGAGTTAGACTAACCCAAATGGAAAATTTTGAACCGAAAGAGAATGGGGAGTGGGGACTTGTACTGAGCGTTCGCGTAGCGTCTCGTAGAGAAGCCGAAGTAGTGGGGAGTGGGGAAGAAGCAAGGGAGCTCTTAGCTGGGAGCAAGGGAGAAGAATTTTCCCCCCTGCCCCCCGCCCCCTGCCCCTCTGCCTCTTTTCAATCCCCAATCCCCAAAACACAGTTGCTTTTATATTTGATTCCAATCATCGGCTTTTTTCCGTCCTTGTGGACTCTCTATCGGGGCCAAGGGAGTCGGGAACAACTTGCTATTAGCCGTCTCTCTATAACTTTGGCGGTTACTTGGCTGTTGGGATATCTATTATTAGCTACCGGAGCAGCAACTTCAGATTTTTTTCCGCTACGTCTTTTTATCCTGAATAGCTTTCTTACGTCGGGTTACTTTTTAGTAAGTGTCTGGTTGATTTTGCGCCTGATACAGGGTAAGCCTGGACGTTTACCAGGGTTTACTACTTTAGCTGAACGAGTACTAGGAAAGTACTTATCTTAATTTTTTTGGGTGAGAATTTTTCAGTAGTTTTACCTATTTCCTAAAAAATTACTGTTGATTTATCTATATATCTAGTCAAATCCAGTTTATTATTGCCATACTTCAGTAAAACATCTCTAGGTTGGCCCAAAAAAAGGAAAAATGTTGCTATAAGTGTTGTGGTTGACACTACATTAAAAAAATTAGCACTGATAATTAAGAGTTAGTTATTATGGGTTGATTTGTTTGGATGTTTTTAGTTTGCAAATTTACCGAATTTGATTAGTGAGTAAGTGTGAGGAAGTCTGTGACCATTCAAAGAAGTTCGGCGGAAGAAAACCAGTCAGGAAAAGCCTCCAAGTCCAGTAAAAGAATTCCCCTTTCCCATAACTCAAAATCCGGGCGTTGGCTGTGGTTTTGGGTAGGGATGAGTGGGATTGCAATGGTGTCAGCAACAGCAGGGGCGCTTTTGGCGGTGTCTTTGACCAGTACGCCTTTACAACAAGCCCAACTAAGTCCAAAGGATGAGGCGGTTTTTGATGGCGATCGCATTTCTGGAGGTGGGCTGCGATTTTCAGAATTAACCCGCCCGGTTAATCTCTTAGTTATGGGCATGAGCGTACTTCCTCCAGATGTCCAAAATCCTCCCGAAGAAACCAAAAACCTCAAATACCTGCCCCAGGTAAACTCCTTTGATGGTCTTGCTGATGTGATGCTCTTGGTCAAATTTGATCCAGAGACGAAAAAAATAGTTATGCTCTCCGTTCCCAGAGATACCCGTACAGAAATAGAAGGGTATGGGGTGAAAAAAATCAATTCCGCCAATGTTGAAGGTGGGCCAGCTTTGACTGCTAGAACCGTCAGTAATCTCTTAGGTGGGGCAGGAATTGATCGCTATGTGCGAATTAACGTTTTGGGAGTTGCCAAGTTGCTCGATGCTTTAGGAGGCGTAACAGTTTACGTCCCCAAAGATATGAAGTACCAAGATGATTCTCAGCATTTGTACATCAATTTGAAGGCGGGTAAGCAGCATCTCAACGGCGAGCAGACACTGCAATTACTACGGTTTCGCCATGACGAACTCGGTGATATTGGTCGGATTCAGCGGCAGCAAATGGTCATGCGTGCCTTGATGGATCAAACACTTAACCCAGCTACTGTTGCTCAATTACCTAAAGTTCTTGATGTAGTGAAAGATCACATCGATACTAACTTGACGATTGAGGAGTTAGTGGCGCTAATGGGTTTTGGGGTGCGAACAAATCGCTCTAATATGCAAATGTTAATGCTGCCAGGTCGCTTTAGCGATAAAAATGAATTTGATGCTAGCTATTGGTTGCCCAACAAAGATGGTATTGCCAAACTAATGGCTCAACACTTTGGTTTGGAATCAGAACAGGAACAGCAGGCGACTGAGACTGATCCACGCTCTTTGCGTGTAGCAATTCAAGATAGTACAGGTGGCGCTCGCTCTAATCTACGACCATTGATTAGAGCCTTGGAAAAATCTGGATATCGCAACATCTATGTAGCCAAGGCATGGGGTGAACCTCTAGAAGTAACTCACATTGTCGCCCAGCAAGGAGATGGTGACAGTGCCGAATTAATTCGTGACACTTTGGGGTTTGGCGAAGTGCGTGTGGAAAGTACTGGCAACCTTGGCTCAGATATCAGTATTCAAGTAGGTCAGGATTGGTTGCAACAAAAATCTATTTTGGAGGAGTCGCTAACACCCTAAAGTGATGAAATTCATACATATTTTTAACTGGACTGTTTACACTGGCTGAAATACTTCTGCTGAGAGTGAATTTACTATCTGGCTGAGTTCTTGGAGTTTAGCTGCTACTGCACCATTGGTTAATAATTCTTCTGCCTTAGCTAAACCCTCTGGCATATTTTGACAAATACCACTCCGCCATAGGTAAAATCCGCCATTCCATAAGGCTGTTTGCATAAGTTCGCCCGGTTCACCTGCCAAAACCTTCTGAATATCCGCCACCAGTTCTTCAGTAGTTCCAAGGGGTACGTTCTTGGTAGTAAAGCCGTAATCACGCGGTACGAGGTGCAATCGTTCTACCTCTTGGGATGCTACGGATGAAGATAAGCTGATAATCGCAGTGCGATCGCGTGGTAAATCACAACTACCTTCCAATCCTTTCACTAATGTAAATTTTGTTACTCCCCGCAGCCCCAAAGCTATCTGAAACATCCCTTCTGTCGGCGGATGCACAAACCCAGCAATTACGTGAGCATCCCCGGCATAAGGACACCAGATTAGCTCCATTGTCGCCAAAGGCGGGCGTTTACCAAGTTGGTCGCGGTACTCCCAAATACTTGTAGTTAAGGGAAAATGCTGAGGTAGATAAATAAAGCCAATTCCCGTTTGCTCAAACACTTGCTGGGTTTTTGCTAGTGGTAGGCTAGTCCAATCGACTCCTAAACCCTGCCAAATATCTATTAGGGGCAAGCCGTACTTAGTTGGGAGGCGATCGCCACCGTGCATTATCACTGGTTGTCCAACTGCGGCGAGTATTAAAGCTGTTACCGGACTAATTGGTGCTGTGCGGGTTCTGCCATCATAAGGTATACCAAGAGCGATCGCTGGTCGCCGAGAGTCGAATGGTTGCAGTTTTGGCCCCAGTTCATCATAAGCATCTAACATTCCCGCTAACTCTTCTCCTGTGGGGCGTTTGATTCGATGAGCAATCAAAAACGCTCCGATTTGGGCTGGTGTAGCTTCACCGAGCAGCATCATTTTAGTGGCGGTGGTTGCTTGGGCGCGAGTTAAATTCTCGCTTGTGTGGTTTCCGCTACCTACTTTTTGTAGTAATTCCCTAAATACATTGCTCATTTGTCCTATGTCCTTTGTCAACTGTCATTTGTCCATTGTCCTTTCTGAAAATGACTAATAACCAATAGACTTCTTGCATAAATCAGAAATAAGAACCCCACCCCGCCAAAGCTACGCTTTGCCTCCCCTCCCCGCAAGCGAGGAGGGGATTAAGGCTGGGGTGTTTGGGACTTTTGTAAGAGGTCTAATGACTAATAACCAATGACTAATGACTAATGACCAATGACGCTTAAGAAACCGATCGCTGCTGATCAATTTGTAATGGAATATTTTCGCGCACGAGTTGCCAAAAGTGTTTGATGGGGGGAATTTGCAGTCGATCTTGAGTTGTTACCATAACTACCCGCCGAGTCAAACTGGAACCATCTGTTAAACCACTAGTATTATTGCTGGCTAAGGAACGAATCGCTAAGGTAGGGTCAAGACGTGCTTCCAGTAATGCTGATTGAGGCAGTAAAGCTATTAGTTCTCCTTGGCGCACCACTCCCCGGAAGGCATCTAGGGTATTTACCTCTAAAGCTGCCTGGAGTGTAGCTTCCATTCGCTCAAATCTATCTTGTATTAAACGTTGCATCCCATAACCATCTTTAAAAACCACTTGGGGATAACGAATTAGCTCCGACCAAGAGACGAATTCATATTGAGCTAGGGGATGATTGGCTGCGGTTAAAACTTCTATCGGTTCATCATAAAGTACTTCTACCACCATTTCTCTACCAGTGGTTAAAAAGCGATTATTCATCACAATTGCTAAATCCACCAATCCATCTTTGAGGACTTTCAGGGCGCGATCGCTTCCCAATGAAGTCACCCGCAATTGCACATTTGGATAATCATGGCAAAATTTTTGCAACACTGGGGGTAAGTAAGATCCGCATATTGAATGAATCGCGGCAATGCAAAGTTCTGGCTGCTTCCCGGCGATTAAATCAGCTAATTCTTCTGTAGCTGTCTGCCATTCTTGGCAAATTTTGCGGGCACGGGGTAGTAAACATTCACCTCCCAGCGTTAATTTTGCATGACTATTTCTGTGAAACAGTTCTATACCCAAATCTGCTTCTAATGCCTGGATTTGGCGACTAATCGTTGATTGGGTAACACCAGATGTTCGCGCTGCTTGTTGAAAGCTGCCGGTTTGTGCGATCGCTAGAAAGGCTTGCAACTGCTCTAGGCGCATTTTTATGTAGCCTGAATTACATTTATAGCTTTCATTAAGTTAACGGTTTTTTACCCATAATTTAGTATAGTTTGTTACAGCAATTTTTCTCTGATTTACAATTTGTGTAAAACAGGTTTGACTGCCTTAATCGTCAATTATCCGCTTTGCACGAGTTTTTTCGGAAAATATCGCCAAAAAAGAATTGACTATTTTCTGCTGAAATATATGAATTTTTAGATAAGACTTTTAAAATATGCGCCGGATTATGAGGTTTGAGCAACACAAGTAAGTTTCTGTGTAACCTCAAGCAAATAGCTGTACAACTTGCGGATACGCCTGCGATCGCGTCATACTTGCATTTACTAATTACGAATTATGTAGATTATTTCTATTCTGTCTGCTGCACCGCAGTGTTAGGCTGCTGGCGTTGGGCAACCTGAATTAACAACCTCAATGCGTCATTCACCGTTTTATCATTAGGAAAAGCTTGGGCAACATCGGGATCTAAAAGTACTAAATTCGTTCCCTGACGATACCCCTCAATATACTTGCCTCTGATGCCTCCCTCCATTTGAGCAAAATCATACTCAGAACGTAATTCGTCTTCCATTTCATTCTCAATTTCTTTCTTCATAAAACCTTTTCTCCTGACGGGTGGCTTTTCGAGCGCTGATAATTCGTACTTTTTCTCCTCGGTCAGTGTGTGCAACGACTAAGAGTTGTCCAAACCTAGATACACCAATGATAATGTAACGACTTTCCCCAATAGAATGGTCAGGATCGGGAAAGGTCACAGATAGCGGGTCGTTAAACACCGTTGCGGCTTCCAGAAAGGAAATACCATGTTTCTCAAGGTTTAACGCCGCTTTGTCTGGGTTCCATTCAAATTCCATGTCAAATGCTCTTGCCGTCTACTTAACTTCACTGGAACGGTCTAGCATACTAAATAACCTGTGACAGTTCTTTTGCTTTTTTTAGAAGCAATTCAGCCCTTGAAGTTAAAAAGCTTTCATAATCGTCTGTAAACACATTAATTGGGCAAAAATGCGTTGCCAATATTTGATCAAGAATCTGATCATCAGTAGGCATTTCAGAACGATACTTACTAGGTGATTGATCTTTAATTTTGTTGTTATCGGTTCTGGAAAGCACTGAGAAGTTGGCCAGACAATTGATTTGTTCATCCTTATATTTTTCTAGTCTTTGTAGATGGGCTTTAGGAAAGATATGATGAAACTCTTTTCGATTGCCTTGAGATAAAACATCCTGTAAAGATATATTTGTACCCTGAATAAAGTTTAAGGGTTTAGCCTGTCCTAGAAGGAGAATGAAAGTATTAGTTGCCACTGAAGATATTCTGAAGACATTTTTTGTGAAAAAATCAGTGTTTAACGATACGTCAAAATCACCGAGATTATGAGCTTTACCAGACTTAAGTTTCTGAATTTCTAGCAAATCTTGATCAGTACTTTTAGCTCCTCCTCTTGCATATCTCTGAGAAAAACATGCACGCCAAAACCACCTTTTGATAACTTCATATTGATCTTGAGGAATAGGGGGAGGTTGTTTTTGTGAAGAAGCGAAAAATGCCGTGAGAACAGTTAAGATATTCTCCATTGGTAGAAGTTTGAGAGAGAAAACATTTAAATCAGTTTTTAGAAAGTCTATAGCTCTAAATATACCTCTCCTGATTTCATCAAACTTTTCTCTTACTGCACTACCGGGAAGCTCCATAAAATTCTCTGGGTCATTTATCCTCTCAAAAACAGTTGCAACGTATTTTCTTTCCTCGCTTTCAAAACGTTCTACCGGTATTCGAGATTTTGTAAATTTCTCAACTAAGTTGTCTATTTGCTGTGCTAAATTTTCATCTAAATTTCTAGTTAGTTGTCTATATATAGGAGAATTAAAAACATATTTTAGCGGAAAAAACTTCTGGCTGTCATAATTTGTAAAATCATCTAGGTGCTTAAATGGAACTGATTCTTTACTATTAAGTTCAAAGAACAAATTTGTCCAATCAGTTCCTTGCTCCTCTTCAGCAATAAGAGAGTTTTGAAATATCCCAAAAATAGAGGTTATTCTTTGCTGCCCGTCAAGAACGTAATCTATAGGGTACTCTGGATCATTCTCAGGAAGCGTGTAAGGGCCAAGATTTCTTTCAGTTCGTAGAGGATTTCTAGTTCTCCAAAGTAATACAGAGCCAAAAGGGAAACCCTTATAAATACTGTCTATAAAATAGGCAACGCGATTTGGTTCCCAAACAAAACCTCTTTGAAAAGATGGAATCTTGATTCTTCCTCTTTCCAAATCATTAATCAAGTCTTTAATAAAGTAATAAGTGTCAGCCATAAAAAAACTACTAGCTAAATGCCATATTGTAACTCAAAAAGCCAGAAATCGCTGATTATGGGGATAATATTTGTCAGAGGCTGTTTGTAGTAAAATTCTTATACAGTAAGAGCTACAGAGTTATTTGAAAAATATCTTGAGCTATATTTATAACTGTGAAATCTGGGTTTGACACAATTGCTGATACAAATCACTCTTGTTACCTCCCCATCGTTGTTTAATAAAAATTACCACTCAGCCAAAGCGATCGCTATTCCTTGTTGCAAATCTGGTGTGAGTTCGGTGTTATTTCTTAACTGCTGCATTTTTTGATGTGCGGCTTCCCCATCCAAATTTTTTAGTGCAGCGATCGCATGTAGTCTCACCGATGCATTAGAATCAGCTAGCAGCAAAATCAATGGTTCAATAGCTTGCATTTTGCCTAACTGTCCTAAAGATAAAGCGATCGCACTTTTGATGTTTATAATCTCTGTGGCTGGATGCTGCGTTAGCGAAGCTCGCCGAAGGCATCGCAGTATTTGCAATAATATTTCTGCGGCTTGTGTAGTTTGCGGCTTTTGTACTCGCCCCAAAACTGTCACAATTTCTTGCCAAAGTGTCTCGGAAGTGCTTTGATTAAATGCTGTTTGCAAATATTCCAAACTGGATGGTGTTCCCACCCAAACCAAAGCGCGGATGGTTTCTAATTGCAGTGGTAGCGGTGTATGAGGTGATATTAGCACCTTAAATAATTGCTGGGCTGCCTCATCACAACCCATCCGAGAAAGGGAAACTGCGGCTGCACAACAAACATCAAGATTAAAGTCGTAAAGCTTGGGTTGCAGTCTCGTCACCAAATCTAATGCTTCGCGCAAGTCAGGGCGAAAACCTAAACCAAGCACTGCTGCACGCCTAACTGTGGCGGCTATATCATCCAAAGCATTTAACAAGGCTGGTGGCACACGTTCGTCATGAAAGCTGCTGAGGGCTTCAATTGCAGCAGTGCGGATTGTTGCTTGTGAATCTTGCACTACACTCAATAGCGGTGTGATGGTTTCTGTTTGGGGAATGCAGGAAAGCGATCGCACTGCGAAAAGTCGTGTATCTTCATTTAATAGAAGTTCAGTTAGTGAAGTAATCGCAACAGTACCCATTTGCCCTAGTGCTGTAGCTGCGATCGCTTTAAGTTCTTCATCCTCATCGGTTTTCAACAATTCAACTAAGGGTGCGATCGCTTCTGGGTGCTGAAATTCGCCTAAAGCCCGTGCTGCATACCAGCGTAATTCTTCTTCTACATCTTCGTCTTCTAATATCTCAATGAGTGGTGGTAAGGCAATATTTCCCAAGCGAGTCAACACCTTGGTGATTTCCCAGCGTTGCTGAAAATCGCCCATCTCTAAGGTTGAAAGTGTTAATTTCAGAAGATATTCTCGATTTTTAACTATTTCTGGATGTTCCGAGTCTGTCCCTAAAATTAATTGTTGTAAATATTGAATTAGTGATGACCAATCAGCCGTGTCATGTGCTGTCTGGGCTTGCACTAAAAGCTGGTTGATATTACTCACGATACCCTGAATTCTATTGTTTAACTTGGCTTGACTACAACTGAATTACCCTCAATCTTGGCGGTATAAGTTTTAAGCGCTTCTGTCGCTGGGCCTTTTTGCACTTTACCATCAATTCCAAATTCCGAATCATGACAAGGACAGACGAATTTTTTTGTCTCAGCTTTCCATGCTACGGTGCAACCTGCATGAGTACAGGTAGGGTTAACAGCTGTCAGATTTGCGCCTTTAGATGTGCCGACTACCAACACAGGCCCAGCAGGTGAGTTTTTAGCCAGCAATTGACCAGTTTTATCTAATTCTGCCGAAGTGCCTACTGTTTGCCAATCTCCAGTTGCGGAAGTTGTTTGAGAAGAACAAGCTGCGATCGCTACAGGTAGAGAACTCGCTATCAAACCCAAACCTACCCAATTAATAAAATCACGACGTTTCATAGCTGCTGAAATAATATCTAAGTTTTAGCTAACATCTGCCACTCAATTTTGGATTCAGAATTGATTTATGACAATCCAAAATCCCTTCGATCATTTCAAATACTCTTCATTAAGCCGTCTGCGTGGGTAATTAGCTAGCTTTGATGCAAAAAATGCATATTATTTATCCGTTTTCAGCAATCTTACTAAAAAACCGTAGCTATTTATACGATTTTAACAGAAATATGCCTTTAACTTATAAGTATCGAAATTGTTACATGAACATTATCTAAACCTGCTTGACAAATTTCCAAGATGTAAATGGCAACAAGTTTTCCTTAACTAATCACGGATTTGGAGTTTCGCTTTGAATGCTCTTAAGTAAAAATAATCAACCCTAAGCAAATATTAAGTTTTTATTCCCGAACCCTCGTAGATACACCACCTAATGGAACTACGGGTTGATTGATATTGGGCAATTACCATCACAAATTCTCACGAGAGTCAGCCTCATGACAGACACAACAACTACGACTACCAGCCTCAACAAGTTCGAGAAATTCAAAGCTCAAAAAGATGGACTCGCCATCAGGGATGAGATAGAGAAATTTGCCGCCTTGGGCTGGGAAGCAATGGACGAAATCGATCGCGATCATCGGCTTAAGTGGGTGGGTGTGTTTTTTCGCCCAGTCACCCCAGGTAAGTTTATGATGCGGTTGCGGATGCCTAACGGTATTCTCAGCAGCAGTCAGATGCGTGTTTTAGCCCAAGTAGTGCAACGTTACGGTGATGATGGTTGCGCTGATATTACTACGAGACAGAATATTCAATTACGAGGGATCAGAATTGAAGATTTACCAGATATCTTTAATAGATTTCACGCAGTTGGTTTAACCACTATCCAGTCAGGGATGGATAACATCCGCAATATCACAGGCGATCCGGTAGCGGGGTTGGATGCGGATGAGTTGTACGATACACGAGAGTTGGTACAGCAAATTCAAGATATGCTCACCAACAAAGGCGAAGGAAACCCAGAGTTTAGCAACTTACCACGGAAGTTTAATATTGCGATCGCAGGTGGAAGAGACAATTCAGTTCATGCTGAAATTAACGATTTAGCTTTTGTTCCAGCATTTCAAGAGGGGACAGGGGAAGAATTTTCCCAATCCCCAATATTTGGCTTCAACATCCTTGTGGGTGGCTTTTTCTCAGCTAAACGTTGTGAAGCGGCGATTCCTCTAAATGCTTGGGTGGCTCCAGAAGATGTGGTAGCTGTATGTAGAGCGGTTTTGGAAGTCTTTCGTGATCATGGCCCGCGTGCTAATCGGCAAAAATCGCGCTTGATGTGGCTAATTGATGAATGGGGTGTAGAAAAGTTTCGCGCAGAAGTAGAAAACCGTTTGGGTAAATCATTATTACCCGCAGCAGCAAAAGACGAAATCGACTGGGAAAAACGCGACCATATCGGGGTATATAAACAAAAACAACCAGGATTAAATTACGCAGGTTTGAACATTCCCGTCGGGCGGCTGTATGCCGAAGATATGTTTGAAATTGCCCGTCTAGCGGAAGTTTACGGCAGTGGCGAAATCCGCTTCACAGTTGAGCAAAACATCGTTATCCCCAACATTTCTGACTTGCGTTTAGCAACATTTTTAACAGAGCCTTTGCTAGAAAGGTTTTCTATTGATCCAGGTTTGCTGACGCGATCGCTAGTATCCTGCACAGGCGCACAATTTTGCAACTTTGCCCTCATCGAAACCAAAAACCGCGCCCTGGCAATGATTAAAGCCTTAGAAGAAGACTTAACCTTCACCAATCCAGTCCGAATTCACTGGACAGGTTGCCCCAACTCTTGCGGACAGCCCCAAGTTGCAGACATCGGCTTGATGGGAACTAAAACTCGCAAAAATGGCAAAACCTTGGAAGGCGTTGACATATATATGGGTGGCAAAGTCGGCAAAGATGCTCATTTAGGAACTTGCGTCACCAAAGGCATACCATGCGAAGACTTGCAGCCAGTATTGCAAGACTTACTCATCAAAAACTTCGGGGCGAAACTCAAGCAAGAAGCCTTACTAGTTGGTAACTGCTAGTACTTATCGGGGGTATTCAGCATTGGGTAAAACTCATACTTCAAACTTAAAGGCTTAAGCTTCAAACTTAAAGGCTTAAGCTTCAAACTTAAAGGCTTAAGCTTCAAACTTAAA
>JAHCSU010000573.1 GCA_023522315.1 Nostoc sp. CCCryo 231-06 | reverse complement strand
AAGGGCGATGCGACATATACCTATTAGCTTGGTTTTCGCTTGCGGCATTGATGGTTAAGACAGTATATATCTTACCAGAAAATTTTGGGGATTCGTCATACATCCGCACCTTACGAGTACATTGAAGGTGGGGACTTCCGCGACTCGTTAAAAAAGTATAACAGCGCAGTTTTTCTATGCTTGTTTAGTAGACAATTTGACCGTTATGGTTTTGAATATTAACATCAGATATCATGATGTAAAAAAACTAGCTAATCCGGTCGCTTATAGTTCGAGTATTATGTGAAGTCAAGTAGGCATAATTTATGAGTGTGAGAGTGAGTCAGTCACAAATAGTTACAATTAGGGCGCAATTGAGGAGCAAAGGCGATGAGTGAGAGTATGGCGTTTATCGGTGGGGTTGCTGTAGCTGGGCTGGCGGCTCTGGTATTGCTCAAAGGAACAAATACCCCCCTACAGCCTAACTTTGCTGTTGCTCCGCAAATGCCAGGGACTTTAGTAGCGCCGGGAATGCAGCCACAAATGTATCCTTATGGGCCTTATGGGCAACCAATGTATCCCGGTCAGGTTCAGCCATCGACTGCTCCCAATACTGATCAGCGTCTGGAGATGGAGAAGCTGAACACGCAAATGCAGTTGGAACGTTTAAAAAACGACAATGAACAGCTGAAGTTGCAAAATCAACAGCTCCAAGGTCAAGTTCAAAATTTCAACACTCAGCAGCAGTGGCAACAAGCCCAGCAGTATAACCAACAAAAAGTAACAGCACTCCAGCCGCAAAATCCTTCTTGGTTGTCTTCACCCATGCTTTGGGCCGTGGGAGGCGCAACTCTCACTATTGGTGGTGGTGTTGTCGTCGCTGGGGTATTGGCTTTGTTCTCACCACGGCAGCGTCCAGCCCGTACTGTACAAGTGATTCACCCTTACCAAGGAAATACACCGCCCTTGGTTCCAGTCCGTCGCGCTGAGTTTCTGCCTGCTTCGCGGATGGAAGCAAGACGAGTTGAAGCCCCAGAATACGACGAAATGCAGTAACAACAAAAAATATCGGACAAAGCATCTAGGTAAGAGATATACAGGGTAACACTGTTAAAATACTGCCTAGATGCTTTTTTTGTACATGAGTGATTAATCAAGCTCAAACCCACATTCCGCACTTCATCGTGTAATACACGAAGATTTCCAATGTCTGGCT
>JAHCSU010000572.1 GCA_023522315.1 Nostoc sp. CCCryo 231-06 | reverse complement strand
ATTATTGACCCTCCAGGGGAAACGTTTACGGAAATTTATTTAAAAGCGTTGCAGCAGCGTTTCCATCTCGAAGAGTTAGATTATGTAATTTTGGGACACGTCAACCCCAACCGCGCTGCAACTTTAAAAGCTTTGTTGAAAATTGCCCCGCAAATTACTTTTGTTTGTTCTAATCCAGGGGCGATAAATTTACGTGGGGCGCTGGAAAATCCAGATTTGAAAATTCTTGTAATGCGGCGAGAAGAAACCCTAGATTTGGGCAACGGGCATAATTTACAATTTATTCCCACCCCCAATCCCCGCTATGCAGATCAACTTTGCACCTACGATCCGCAAACGGAAATTCTGTACTCAGATAAGTTATTTGGGGCGCATGTTTGTGGAGATCAGGTATTTGACGAAGGCTGGGAAGTATATAACGAAGATCGGCGCTATTATTTTGATTGCCTCATGGCTCCCCACGCTCGTCAAGTTGAAACAGCGCTGGATAAACTAGCTGATTTTCCCGTGAGAATGTATGCCACTGGACACGGGCCTTTGGTACGCTATGGCTTAATTGACCTGACCAAAGCTTATCGAGAATGGAGTCAACAGCAAACTTCTGCTGACTTGACAGTAGCGTTGATTTATGCATCAGCTTACGGGAATACAGCCACATTAGCCCAAGCGATCGCTCGTGGCATCACAAAAGCTGGCGTTGCCGTAGAATCGATTAACTGCGAATTTACTGAACCAGAAGAAATCCGGGCGGCTGTAGAGAAAGCCGGTGGTTTCATCATTGGTTCTCCTACCCTTGGGGGTCATGCACCTACACCCGTGCAAACAGCTTTAGGAATTGTACTATCCACCGCTACTAACAATAAACTCGCTGGTGTTTTTGGTTCCTTTGGCTGGAGTGGGGAAGCGGTTGATTTAATTGAGGGTAAATTGAAAGATGCTGGCTATCGGTTTGGTTTTGAAACCATCCGCGTAAAATTCAAACCCGACGATGCCACCTTACAATTGTGTGAAGAAGCTGGAACCGACTTTGCCCAAGCATTGAAAAAAGCTAGAAAAGTGCGTCCTGCGCTTCGCAGCAGCGCTTCGCTATCGCCAAGTCAACCTGCAACAACTGTAGAACAAGCAGTTGGCCGGATTGTCGGTTCTCTTTGTGTTCTCACAGCAAAAGAAGGCGATCGCTCCAGTGCCATGTTAGCCTCTTGGGTAGCTCAAGCTAGCTTTAATCCGCCTGGTTTAACTATAGCTGTAGCTAAAGACCGCGCAGTAGAAACACTGACTCATACAGGAAATAAATTTGTCCTCAATATTCTTAAAGAAGGCAATCATTTGGGATTGATGAAGCACTTTCTTAAACCCTTCGGCCCAGGACAAGACCGATTTGCTGATGTCGCCGCCCAAGAAGCTGAAAGCGGTTCTCCCATACTTACAAATGCCCTAGCATATCTTGAATGTTCCGTGCAAAACCGGATGGAATCTGGCGATCACTGGCTGGTTTATGCCACTGTCGAAAATGGCAAATTGTTAGGTACTGATGGCGTCACAGCCGTGCATCATCGCAAATCGGCAACTCATTATTAATTTTAGGGCATTCTTCCATCGAATTAGAAGGATGTGAACTACCCCGCCGTAAGACGGACGGGGCTTCCCAATTCATCGGGAATAGCT
>JAHCSU010000571.1 GCA_023522315.1 Nostoc sp. CCCryo 231-06 | reverse complement strand
TTTCCACTCTCTCGGTTTTTTAACTTTAGATTCAGTTGCGTTGGTCGATCTGCCGTTAGTAATGGCTCGATCTGTTATCGGTTGGTCAGTCATAGTCGGTCACGAGTGCTTCATTAGTTGATCATGAGTGGTTCGTTAGTCGGTGATATGTACCTCACAAGTGGGTGACGTGTGCCTCATAAGTGCGTTGATAGCCGCTCAATAATGCGGGATGCTTTTGTGGCTCAATTGCTTGTACAGCATAGCTTTGAGCATTGTCAGCAAACATTGATTTGTTCGTCAGTTCATCTAATAAGTGGGTGTCGATCGCTTTTTACTTGTCTACATTTCCCAATCCTTTGATGGCTCCTCTGGCGGTGCGGGGTAAACCTTGTGGCTCGATTCGTATTCGAGATCCCAGAGTGCTTTTGCTGCTTCTCCTTCTAAATGCGATGGTTTATCATCTCCAATGAAGTGGATGAAAACACCCGCTTCTGATTTGACAATGAATTTCATTGTTTGCCAGTTGAAGATGATTGCGTCATTCGCTCGCTGGATATGAATAGGTATTCTTGGCATAGGGAATAAGGGGTATGGATACAGGAAGTAGGGCATAAGGTGCTTAGTACGGGAGCAACGCGATCGCGATTTTTGGGTAGATGGGCGTTCGCCTTTTTGCTGAAATCATTTCCATTTGTTAGGCTGTTTTCTTAACACTCTGATCGAATAGCAATTACTTCTCCGGGGCATCTCTTCGCCCTGGAGTTTTAATTGCCGGGGTATAATCTCCTTAAGATAAAATTCCATTTGCATTAAAAGAGGCGATCGCTGGCGAGTAGTGGTCGCTTTTTTTTGTTTGCACAACCCCGCGATCGCTACGACTTATGGGTGAATGCAGTTACCATCGCGCTTTATCCCTCTTCCTCTTCTAGTTCGTCGGTGATGACGATAGTTAGCCTGTTGTCTCCAGGGCTAAAGCTGGCGATAAAAAATTCCTGGTCGTCATCAAGATCCTCGATCGCTATCGCAGAGCCAGCCGGGAATCCTTGTAATTTTTCAATCAATTCTTGAACCGTAATTGTCATGCTGGTTATCTCCTGGGTAATTTGTTGGCGGTTAACTTTCCCCTAGCAGGTCTTTCATTCGCTCAGTGCTGGCAGGCTGCTATCTCTGTCTGGTTTGGGGTGGGCGAGGTTATTGCGCTTGCTTGCAAAATTAGTTGTATGAGGATACAACTAAATATAGTCCAGTACTAGGCTCAATAAATGTAAAGGTTCTATGCGGATACAATAGGGAGAAGTATATGGGTACAACGAAGAATGAGGAAACCGTTACATGGACAGAGAAAGCAGAGCCTAAACCTGTCAGTCTCTCCGCAGGCAGTGGAGTTACTAGAGGAAAAAGCGAATCTGTTGGGAGTCAGCAAAAGCGAGATAATCGAACGTATCGCTCGGAATCAAGTATCTTCAGCCCCGGAACAGCAGTTACTGGGGGAGTGCTCGACAACCTGATCGATGAATATTGCGATCAGGTCGAACTTAAAGAGAGTGAGATTCAGCGCCTTAATGACGAAGTAAATCGGCTTAAATCCAGGGTTCAAGAGTTTAAAGTACTTCGAGTCGAACTCCAAAAACAATTTCAAGAAGCTTCATGACAGCCGTCCTGCCTGCAAAGGCAAGGACGGCTTTTTCATGGATATGTCGCCTACTTATTGCAGGCGATGCATCTGTGATTATTGGGTGTCTAATTGCGACGAGATCAGACTCAACTCATAACTCATAACTGCGATCGCTCTTCTTGAAAATGATGCATCCAGGATTCCCTAGCCGTTTCTCAAGTGACCAACGACCAATGAGTGACGAAATTATCATTGACGTAACCATCTACAAGCCAAAGCGAATACCTGATATTTATCGCCCACCCCTGGGCTTGCCACTAAACTGGCAGGATGAAACATCAGGAGAATTGCGATCGGCAGTCTTCAATTTTTTTAGTCGCCAAAAACTCCCCCCGGAAGAAATCAGCATTGTAGCCGAATATTGCCGGCACTACATCAACGCCCCTTGCTGGGATGCTACAGGTGGATTCCAGAATGAGCTAGCAGCGCTGAGGCAATCAGCCGATTCACTTTCTACCGTTAATGAAATCGGTCAGTGGATTAATAGCTGCCTCGAAGTTGCGATCGACCCGTTTTAAAGGTCAAAAAAAAGCACTCATTAAAGAGTGCAAACTGTTTAATAGCTAAAATACCAATGAAAAATAAGAGAAAAAACAGAAACAACTTAGTAATTCAGAACATTTTTAGCGCCTTCGCTATAGCTAATAATAACACATTTTTTGGGGTAGAGAAATGACACAAGGTACTTATCGATTCCCCCAAGAAAGCATCGATTTCAGAGACAATTCAGATAGGCTACCACCATGCAATATAGAAGCCGAAGAAGCAGTATTAGGTGGTATACTATTAGACCCGGAAGCCATCTATCGTATTAAAGATAGGTTAAAACCCGATCACTTTTATATCAGTGCCCATAGAGACATTTACCAGGCTTGCTTAAAGCTATCTAGCAAGTCTAAAGAGACAGACTTGTTAACTGTTACTAGCTGGCTAAATGACCACAGTATCCTTGGCAGGATTGGTGGAAGAAACAAGCTGGCTACACTGGTGACTGTAACGGCTGCAAACATTGATCACCATGCAGCAGAGGTTATGGAGAAGGCGTATCTGCGCGACATTATCCGAACGGGAAACGACATATTAGAATTAGGACATTCAACAGAATTAGGACTGACAGAAATTATTTCCTCAGTTACCGACAGATTTAAATCAATAATTGATACCCCATCCTTTCAGACAAAGGAAGAAAATTTACGCGCACAACACAGCAGATTACTTAATGAGTTGTACTCTATTTATACAACTTGTGTTGACCCATCTTTTAGGTTTTTCAGGCTCCATCATTTAGCTAATGAATCGAAAACTTCTATAAACTTCTTGGAACGGTTTTACCTTAAGAGTCTGACAGACCAATGTAGCAAATTACTCAACTACGAAGAACTGAAAGAGTTGGCAGGTTCAACGGTTCGAGAATGGCTACTGAATGGCTTGGTTCCCAAAAGCACAACCATCCTCCTGGCCTCAGATGGTGGTGTTGGTAAAACAAAACTTGCTTATGGAATTGGGAAGATATTGATCCAAGGTTCCAAGTTCGGCCCATTTCAGGCAACCGGAGAAAAGCGTCGCATTCTCTACTACCAAGGTGACGAGAGCGAGGGCGATATGCTGCAAGCACTCGAAACACTTGGCTATTCAGAAAATGACATTAGTAAATACGTGAGAGTGCGTTTTGGCTGGAGTGCTGAAAATATGCCAACACTCATTCAGGATTTAAACGAGTTCAAGCCAGAACTTGTTTTCATTGACTCGCTATCCACTGCCAACCGCTTTTCTATTTACCGTGAGTCGGAGATGGAGTATGCCCGCCCCATATTGGAGATGACCGGACTAGCCAACCAGTACAAAGTAACCTTTGTCATCATTCACCACATGAACAAGGGGGGTGATGTTAGGGGTACGACCGCAATTAGAAACGCAGTTAGCGAAGTTTGGACATTATCCAAAGACAACAGCCAAACTGCCACAGCTTGCGATCGCATTCTAGAAATTAACAAATCGCGATCGCGCTCAAGCGGCAAGAAATATCGCCTCATGTTCAACTCCGAAGACCTTAGCTTCACCTTCCTGGGTGAAGAAGGAGACGAACTTGGCGGGCCCGGACAATCTGCCAAAGAGAGTACTTTAGAACTTTTGGCATCCCACAGAAATATCAAATTCACCGGCGAAGAGATTGCTCACCGGCTAGGCATTTCCAAACCTTACGCTCGGCGATATCTTGCGGAATTATCAGCCGATGGGTTGATTAGTGTTGTTCGCCAGATGGGGAAAGCATACCTTTATTTCCTGGCTTACGAAGGATCACCAAAGGATCACCCCTCGGATCACCCCTCTTCACATTCTGTAAGTCATGGCAGCAATGGCTTACAGGCTGATTCTGAAATTGGTATAAAAAAGAGAGGATCACCCCAGGATCACCCCTCGGATCACCCCATAAATGTAGACACAGCAAGCGATGCAGCCAAAGGTGATCCTCGAAGTGGTAAAAATAGCGAAAAAATTCCTAACATAGAAATTCTTGAAGACAATGGGGGGGGTAGAGGATCACCTTTGGCTAGATGCCTTGCCAGACAAGAATCCTGGAGGTGATCCAGGGGGTGATCCTTTGGTGATCCTGTGCGAAAATATACACACTAACAAAACAGCCCTTGAACTCTTGCCAGATAATCACCCTGGCGGTTTTCCACAGGGTGATCCGGGGGGTGATCCTGGGGGTGATCCTTTACCTCTGCTTAAGGAGAAAGCTATCTACTGGAGCATGATGTTCAAATGCGAAGTAAAGGTGTTTATGATTTTTGATGAATTGTCCGAGGTCAGTTGCCAGGTTCCAGGGCGAGGTAGGGTCGAACTGCCCTTTACAGACTTGCAGTGTTGTCAAGAATCCCCCAGGAGCGATTTAAACTTGGGAGACAAAGTAGTAATCCTGGAGGGTAAATATAAGGAAACCTTTGCTACCATCACCACAATTAGAGCAGATGGCATTTGGCTAAAATCTGAAGATCGTAAGAAACCGCTAGCGAGAGCTTACTTCCCCCACCAACTAGTAAAAGTGTAATTTCGCGCTTATGACCCAAGTGCTAGTCCGTATTCAGTGCCCCCGTTGCCAGGGGTGGCGCACATATCGAAATGGCTGGAATAAGCTCAAAGATGGCATTATCCACAGGTGGTATTGTCAGGATTGCGATCGCACTTTTCAGGAAAGGAACTGCGATCGCTTGAAAAACTTGTAACAAAAATTAGCTACGCACAAATGCTTAATTTTTAATTCCAAGTACCTGTTTTGCTTTCGTAGAGGGCAAAACAGGTACATCCCCCTTGGTATTAGCTGCTACCGTTTCATCACTTGCAAGAATATCGCTTGAAATTGC
>JAHCSU010000570.1 GCA_023522315.1 Nostoc sp. CCCryo 231-06 | reverse complement strand
TCGATATTATTAAGAAATATATTAGTATTTTAGCACGCTAGGTACGCAAGAACCATAACTTTTACTCGATTGTGTCGCAAATCATCTGGAGATTTATGATAGCTCCATACCCAATCATTGGATGTAGCCTTGACTTGGTTAATGATGTTATCTACCACTTCATTAAATCTCTGCAATATTTCATCACTGGAAAATTGGTATAATGGATCAACAGAAACTACACTTTTTCCCTGACGTGTCATTTCTGCATTAAAGCTTGCCGGTCCATCCCCAATCCCAATAATTTTTTTATTTAAATCTGCATTTGTTAAATTGAATATTTTTATATATTCATCCATTGACCTTCCAAAAGGAACTACTTTATCTAGAACCATTGCCATAGAATTTTCCTCATCAAGAGACTGATTAAACAGGATAATACCAAACTAAAAATACTTTACGTACTGCTAGACAGCAATCATTTAGAAGCACGTCAAGTTCTCTTACAAATTCTAAGGCAGTTAAACCAAAATTAAATTTTAACTTCTGACTTCTGAATTCTTCTATAATTACCGCCAAGTAATGAATCTGATAACACCACATCTTTACGCAATTTTAGATTTTGAATACAATCAACCCTTTCTCTTTTGGGAAAAGGATAGCCATCACCACCAGTTGCAAGGAAGTTGAGGGTAACAGTGCGGAAGATCCGATTAGAGTCACCCACTAACTGTCCATTTTTAACCACGACATCAATAGTTTTGCCTTTCACATCTTTGATAGCAAGGGACTTGACACGCTTACCTGCTGGCAAGTCTGAGTCAAAGCTAAAGGCTAATCCCGCTACTTGAGGAAAACTGCCAGGAGTAGCACCGGGTGCGATCGCTGCTACACTGTGTTCAATCACTGCCAAGAGTTCATTTGCACTCAAAGTAACTAACGCCTCTAATAGCACTAAGACAAAAGTCTTACAGATGGGCTACATGACGGCTGGAGATTTACTCAAGATTAAAGGATTGTTAGAAAAACGTTTAACCCCACTGGGTCTTAAAATCGAATGGTCAAAATTTGCTGCTGGGCCGCAACTTCTAGAAGCGATGAATGTGGGAAGTGTAGATTTCGGCTTTGTCGGTGAGACTCCGCCCATCTTTGCCCAAGCGTCCGGTGTTCCTTTTGTTTATATTGCTAGCAGCAAACCTGGGACTGGTGAGGGAACTGCTGTTATAATCGATAAAGACTCTCCAATCAAGACAATAGCTGATCTCAAAGGCAAAGGATTGGCCTTTCAAAGAGCTACTGCACAGCAGTATTTCGTTCTAAAAGTTTTGCAAGAAGCAGGGCTGAAACTTAGCGATAATAAAAATCATTACTTTGACGTTTAATTATGTCTACTTACTGAGCTATAAATTGCTTACATGACTTTTTATAACAATTTTATAAACTCCCACTAAAAATTTAGCTGCTATGTAATAATGAAAATTGAGAATTAATTCGGCGACCGCGTTTGTTTTTATTATTGACAGGCTTTTTCGTTTTGGTATTCACAGACTTTTCTCCGAAATCTAAAACTCTACACATCTATGATTTGGGAGACAATTTATGTCAGTTTATGTAGGCAATCTTTCTTACGAAGTTACGGAAGAAGGTTTGAATGGGGTGTTTGCAGAATATGGTTCTGTAAAGCGGGTTCAGCTACCCACCGACCGTGAAACAGGTCGTGTGCGTGGCTTTGGTTTTGTGGAAATGGGCACAGATGCAGAAGAAACAGCCGCTATTGAAGCTCTTGATGGTGCTGAGTGGATGGGACGTGATCTCAAAGTGAACAAGGCTAAACCCAGAGAAGACAGAGGTTCCTTTGGTGGAAATCGGGGAAATAATAGCTTCGGCAATCGTTACTAAGATTCAGAGATATAGCTCTTAAAGCTAATCTATAAATTGAATTTAGTTGTGGCTCAAGTAGTAATGCTTGAGCCTTTTTGCTGCAAAACTTCCTTAATAAAAAATTAGGCGATGTCTAACGACAAGCCGCTTCTCTACCGCTTTGCGTAGCGTGTCGCAGACAGACGCTTTGCGTAGCTTGCTTCTCATTAGGAGTACGCGTCTACGCAACTTCACGAGTAGGAACTTTGGTGATATACTTCTACACTGATGCAAGCATACGGTGTAGGCTTCTGTGCGACTCCCGGTATCCCGTCGGACAAAAACTCTCGCTTTGTTTTGAGTCCACGAGATGCCCCTCCGCAGACTTTGAACAAGTACCAAGCGAAAAGTGTGGTCTTCTCCCTTGGCGCTAGCCTCTCCCTTTGGGAGAAGGGGAGACGCTAAAAGCGATAGCGCAGCGTTAGCGAGTCCGCGAGCGTCTGGGGGTTTCCCCCATGAACAACTTTTCAAGACAAGTATGTTCTACCTTAGTACCGCTAGAATTTTACCCATTCACGGAGATGACACAAAAATGTCTATTCTTGAATGGAACCACATATTCTAGATTGTCTAGGTTCAGTGTAAAACCAGCATTTTCGGCTTTGTTTGTACTTATTTATAATACCATTAATCGTGGTTTTATAAATAATAAATATAGTGAATATGGGTCATGGCAGAACAATAGCAATTAACTGTTTTGGCTATGCTAAAAAATATTAATTACTATATCTCCCCACTCCCGCGCCAATATCTCCCAGCAACCGAGTACGGTATGCTGTGGAGATTCCCGTCTGTTGAGCTAAAAATTTGGTTTTTGTGCTTGTGAAGACTGCAATTGTTTTGATTGTTGCCCAATAAAATCAGTTTTTGAACAACTATATTGAATCCTGAATCTGTCTTATAGGATACAAAATCTAACTTTTGACGACAATCTTACCAGGAAATTAACACCTTTTAGCTGTAGCTGGACTCACAAAATCATGTAAATTTGCATCCCAAATGCTGATGTAAATAAAATCACATTGTTGGCGGATAATCTGCCCCTTGACTGAGCCATGATTAAAACTAAAATTATCTGATTGACCCTGTTGTACCTGTTTGAGTCCCTGCTTTATATCTTCAGTGGCTTGCCCATCTAACATTCCATTCAAGGTAGTCTCCATTACCTGCGGGTCTACCGATTCGGCAAAAGATACCTCAGTTTGACGCAGCACTTTAGAATTACGATCAAATAAGTAGCCAAGGTCAATTTTGTTTGGCACTAGTTTGTAAACGACAGCACGAGTCTTGCCCCATGCGCCTCTTAAATCTTGATTTGGTTTGCCGAGAGTCGCTTCTACGATGTTTCTTGGTGTACCTGTGGGGAATGCGGGAACGCTTTGCCTGCTGGTAGTGGCAGCTAATTTACTGCGCGGCTTCTTCTGTGGCGTGGAACGCATTTCTGGTGTGGGAACTGGGCTGGCATTGCCCAAAGCAGGCATCGCCTCATTCTCTGGTTCTGGCTGTGGTGTGGATAGTGCTACTGGTGCTGGAGTATCTGAAGTTACAGGCTCATTCTCTGGCTGTGGTATAGATACAACTGGGGGATCAGAGGTTGGCAAAGGATTGGAAATTACTCGCCGTCGTGTCGGTGAAGTCGGTACAACTGGGACTGGAGAAGTTTGGGAAACAGGCGGTTCGGTAGATGCAGGAGTGGGCAAAGATTCTGGCGATGGGGTAGGACTTGTGGCAATAGTTGTTTCTGGTTTTTGCTGACGAGTGATGTTAGAAATTGCTACTGTACTAAGCAAACCGCCTATCAGCAAACTACCAACAATCACAGCAGGTTTTTGCCAGTTTCCACCAGAGGAAGATGGTGCGATACCTTCTCTACGAGAGGCTACGCCAACGGTGAGCTTCGCTAACGCAGAATTTTTTTGCGGTGAATACAATGCCTGGGTTTGTCGAGTCGATGTAGTGGGAGAAAAACTAACTGTGGAAGTATTTGCAGATAACTGAGTAGGTATATTACTAGCAGACTGCAAAGCATGTAGCATTTTACTGGCAGTGCTGTAGCGATCGCCAGCATGAGGCTTAATTGCTTGATTGAGTACCGCCGCAAATGGTGAAGAGACGTGAGGCGCGTGCTGTTGCCAAAGTATTTCCCCAGTTTTCAGATCAGTTGGCAGTTCTTGCGGGTGTTTGCCAGTGAGCAGATAAATTGCAGTTAAGCCTAAGCTGTAGATATCAGTGCCGTAAACTGGACGGCCAACGGCTTGTTCACTCGGCATATACCCAGGCGTACCAATGACGAGCGATCGCGTGGGGTATCCTGGAGAATTCACCACTGAACGGATTGTTTCTTTGACTGCACCAAAATCAATCAAAACTGGCTTGCCATCAACAGAACGGAGAATGATGTTCTCAGGCTTGATATCTCGGTGAATAATACCTTTGCTGTGGACATAATCTAAAACCCAAAGCAGACTCAAGAGAATTTGGCGAACAGCAGTTTCACTCTCAAATCCTTTGGCTTCGACAATTTTTGTCAAGGTTTGGCCGTGAATCCATTCTTGGACGAGGTAAAATTGCCCGTTCTCAGAAAAGTAAGCATAGAGTTTCGGAATTTGGTTACTACTTTCACCCAAAAACTCCAAAGTTGCTGCTTCCCGTTCAAACCGTTGTTGAATAAGTTGGTAGGTTTGCGGATTATTATTGGTTATCGGTTTTAGTTGCTTGATCACACACCGACGGCGAGAAGGCATGTGAACATCTTCTGCCAGAAAGGTTTCGCCAAACCCACCAGCGCCGATTACCTGGATAACTTGATAGCGATTGTTTAGCAGGGTTAAAGTCATGAAAAATCACAAGCGTAGACACCGGAGACATTTCGTCTCTGGGCTTGTCGTCAGACATCGCCCTTTCCAAATGTACATCAGAGTGACATGACCCTGACCTGAAGGTACAGGGCTTCTAAGAATTACTTCAAAGACTTCCTAGTTACTCCCTTGCGGGTTTTCGACTTTGACCTAGACTGAGATACCTCAGCCCCCAGCAAACCGTCTGCATAGGCGTTTTGGATTCCCGACTGCCCATCGGTACTAATTAATTCTCTTCCTCTATTCCTGATCACAAGCCCACTTGCCACGTCTCTGTCGGCAATGAACCCACACTCTTGGCAATGATGCACTCTAACACTCAAATCTTTTTTAACTGTTGCACCACACTCAGGACATTCTTGAGAAGTCCCAAGGGCGTTGATTTCCCCAAAGAATTTACCGCGCTTCCAACACACGTACTTGGTGATAGTTCGGAATTGTCCAAAACCAGCAGACGCTCGAAGACTCGCTACCGCTTCGCTATCAAGCATTTGTTTACCAAGCATCCCCTTAGCCAATGTCCGGTAATCCAAGGCTTCCATGAAGACCATATCACCAGCCCCGCAAAGGGCGTGAGCTTGCTTGAAGTGAAAATCCTTACGGGTGTTATCAATAGTATGGTGAAGTCTAGCAACTTTGATCCGTTGTTTCTCGTAATTATTAGAGCGCTTCTTCTTCCTATAAAGTCTGCGTTGCAGCAATTTCAGCTTGCTTTGCATCACTTTCAGAAACTTAGGCGATTTGACAAGAACACCGTCGCTAGTTGCCAAAAACTTTTCAAGTCCAACGTCTACCCCAATTGGATGACCATGAGGCATAGGGTTAGGTACGTTAACATCGCATTGAATATTGATGTCAGCGTACCAGAAATCAGCCTTGTTAATTATCCGAACCTGCTTAACCACAAACCCGCTTGGAATTGGGCGATGCAAGTTAATTGGAATCATCCCCAGCTTTGGCAAGGTAATATGCGCTGCACTGAGCTTGCCGTTGGCGCAGCCTCTCGTAGAGAAGTGTACCCCGTCTACAGGATTCTGTTTAAACTGGGGAAACAACAAAGATTTAAATTGTCCAAACTTTTTAAATCTGGGGAATCCATGCCCAATTTTTTGAAACCCATCCCATGCTCGGTGCAGTTGTTTAATAGCTTGCTGCAAAACTTGGCTTGGTACTTCACCCAATCGGGGGAACACCTTTTTAGCGTTTGGCAAGGCATTAAGCTGCTTCACTTCGCCAGGAAAAGGGCTATCCGCAGCCATGATATATTCATGGACAATCGAGCATCTGTCAACCATGCATTTCCGACTATTGCACCAATCCTTAATTTCTCGCAGCCCGTAGTTATAGGCAACGCGACAAACATTCATCCACTCTTTGAGTGACTGTTCTTGAATGAGATTGGGATAGATTCGATAGCGGTAATTCATAGTTAGCATTCCACTATTTTACCATGTTTAGTGGCAGATGCAAAGCTAGTAAATATAAAGCCGTCCTTATAGGACGGGGTTTTAGACCCAATTTTTTGATAAGTTTATGAGTTATGAACACTAAATTGAGAACGCCATCCGTTCCCAATAGTTTATTGGTAGAGTGATGGCGTGAATTCGTTTAGCGTAGGCGTAGCCCGTTGTAGACATCGTTTTTTTGCATGGAGAGATTACTTAGGAACGTCACCATCAAAACTCGATTTCCGACCCTTTTTGCAATGAAATGTACTAATTGAACTCTATAGTCTCAACAAACTCTAAAATACTCTCCTTGATGTCTTCAGCTTCTTCTTCAAGGGAATCGGGAGTTTCGCCGTTAATAAAGCTGTGCTGACTACTAACTATATACAGAAATTCACCACTGATAAAGGTGAGCAGCCCCCGGTAAGCGTCTAATCTCATAGCAGTTCCATTATTTTCTTGCTTAGAAATCGTCGAACCTTTGGGCATATCGATTAGCACGTAGTAAGCGCCTCGCAAAGTGTCTGCCAGATATTCGGTATACTCCACAGAAGCATCTGGGACATTGGCAAAAATCGCCTGGGGTACATACTTGTCTACTAAGATTGTTTGTAAATATTCTTCTTGTCCAACAGACTCCAGTTCTTCTAACTGTTCTAGAGGGAAAGGATAATAATCGATTCTCAGCAGAGTACCGATGTCATCGGAAAAGCCAACGACTCCTTCCTGACTTTGAATTCTACCGCCCTGCTGCGGATCAACCGGAATCGGCACAGCAAAATTACCTAAAGGAGATTGATATGTTTGTTCACTAAAATCTTCTATGACTACTGTCTCATCTTCGTCGTCTGCATATTCTTCTTCTGCTTCTTTAAAGGCTGCAATTACCTCCTTAATGATTTCCTCTGCTTCTTCATCCTCAAGTTCCAAGGCTGCTTGTAGCTTTTTGAGGTAGGCTTGTTTCGATTTAGGGATGGCGAGTTCATCGTCTAAAAGCACTATTACCCCAGCAGCAAAACCATCCAGCACTAATTCTTCTGAGAGAGATACTTTGGCGACATTAAACAAAGGCCCAATTCCCTCTTCTTCTGCAATGGCTAGGAGTCGCTCAACTATTTCGGCGATTTCATCTTCTGAGTATTCCTCGAAAACCTCGAATTCCCAGAGGATACCCGCTAAACTTTCTGCATCTACATCTTCAATAGATTCATCAGCGATCGCAGTGACAGTTGCGATCGCCGCCACCGCTTCCTCTGGACTCAGTGATTCCTCTGATGTCTTTGGTGAGTTAAAAACCTTGTCATATTTGGTCATAAATGCTACCTGAATTAATTCCTTGATAGTAATAACAGATTGAAAGTGACAATGGTCAGTTTACCAATGGAGCGAATCTTCTAGAGAAAAAGTTGGCTAATCCGTAGTTTAGTCAGCATTGCTAAGGTCTAGCTAATCTCCAGTGCTAATTAAGCCTTGCTATATTCCTTTGTTTTTATCCTCTAGCAAATGAATTATATCTATCGATAGAATTATAAACTAGCTACCGATAGATACCTACACCGTGGGCAGGATGTCACAATACCAAAGTTTGTAGTGACACACGATACTCGAAACGTTGTAGTGTTGCTCTACAAGTATGAATTACATTAAATTTTGAGTTCTTTTATGGTACAAACCCCTCCATCTCAGTTTTCACCAGATCAATACAAAGTTGATTCTGCACAAGAAAAAGTAGACGCTATTATAGAAACACCACCATCAGACACCGAGATTGACTTAGAGTTTCTTTACACCAGAGATATTGAATTTCGTCAGGAAACCATTTACTTTCTTGTGGTTGATCGCTTTTATGATGGCGATCCAGATAACAGCGAAGGTGCAAATTCAGAACTGTACGATCCAACTAGACAAGATTGGGGTAAGTACTGGGGTGGCGACTTGCAAGGTGTCATCGATAAATTAGATTATCTCAAAAACATGGGGGTAACAGCCATTTGGTTAACTCCACTGTTTGAGCAGGTTGAAGAGTTATTTGTTGGAAATGCAGCCCTACATGGCTATTGGACAAAAGACTTTAAGCGGCTCAATCCTCGCTACATTGCTGATGGAGAAAATCCTTCTTTAAACGCTACGCAAGAAGAAAAAAATACGACCTTTGATCGGTTAATTACAGAACTGCACAAGCGGAATATGAAGCTGGTGCTAGATATTGTCTGCAACCATAGCAGCCCTGACACTAGCGGTAGTAAAGGTGAATTGTATGATGATGGCGTTAAAATTGCTGATTTCAATGATGATGTCAATCATTGGTATCACCACTATGGCGAAGTGCAAAACTGGGAAGACGATTGGCAAGTACAGAACTGTGAACTATCTGGTCTAGCAACCTTCAATGAGAATAATACTGAATATCGTGAGTATATCAAATCAGCCATTAAACAATGGCTAGACCGGGGTGTAGATGCACTGCGGGTGGATACTGTCAAGCACATGCCTATCTGGTTTTGGCAAGAATTCACTGGTGATATGACCAATCACAAACCAGATGTATTCATTTTTGGTGAATGGATTTATAGTAATCCTACTGACGATCACTCGGTGGAATTTGTTAACCACTCAGGCATGACACTTCTAGACTTTGGTTTGTGTGTGGCAATTCGAGCCGCACTGGGGCAAGGTTCAGAAATGGGATTCCAGACAATTCAATACATTTTTGACCAAGATTATCGCTACAACGGGGCAACAGAGCTAGTTACCTTCATCGATAACCATGATATGTCCCGCTTCCAATCGCTGAACCCCGATCCAGCGATGCTTAAGGTTGCGATCGCCTTAATTATGACCTGTCGCGGCCTTCCCTGCATCTATTACGGTACAGAACAATATCTGCATGACGACACCGATGGCGGTAACGATCCATATAACCGGCCAATGATGGAAAGTTGGGATACTGAGAGTGAGGTTTATCGTTGCATCCGGCTGCTGTCTGGCTTACGGCGACTGAATCCAGCCGTCTCAATGGGTAGCCACTGGCAAAAATACTTAACACCGGATGTTTACTGTTATGTACGCCGCTATCGTGACTCTGTGTGTTTTGTAGCTTTAAACCGGGGAGGAGAAGTTACTTTACCAGAAGTAGAAACAGAATTGCCTGATGGCGAACATACTTGCGTGGTGACTCGCAATAAGTATGAGGTAAAAGACGGCAAGATTTATAACTTGGTATTAGAAGAACGGGGAGTGCTTGTTTTCAGCCACGTTGGCGAACGAATCAAAGCACAGACAATTGTCCGCGTGCAACTCAATGGCGTGGATACCCAACCCGGTGAAATCATTGTGGTGACAGGAGATTGCCCAGAGTTGGGTAACTGGGATATCAGCAAAGCATATCCTTTAGAGTACATCAATTCAAATACCTGGTCTGCGGAGATTCCCTTTGACGAGAGTACTGGTAAGCTGATTGCTTATAAATATGCCATGTGGCGGGAAGGGCGATCGCCTCTGCGCGAAAATATCGTAAATCGCCGTTGGGTGATTGCGAAAGAAGGCACTGTAAAATGGCGTGATACCTGGGCATCGGGAAGAGAATCTTAGAAATATCGAATGAAGAGTGAAGAGTGAAGGATTAAAATTTTGATTCTTCACTTTTTATTATTTACAAATTTTAAGTAACAAAAAATACACAAATAAGCGTATTGAACCGCAGTGTGCGCCATAGTGTAATAGTTAGATACTTTAGTAAGTTTGTACTAATAAAACTCTTCTCTTATTGCCTACGTTTTGATAGTGGTGCAGCTCCTAACCCATTCTGGGAACTTTGCACTCTCGCAATTTGCAAGCCTGATATCCGACGAGTAGCAAACATTGGAGATTGGGTTTTAGGATTTGGTTCTACACAGTTACCAATTGGAGATAGAGATATCAGCGACTGCATTGTGTATGCGATGCAGGTAACGGACAAGATGACATTGCAAGAATACGACGAGTTTTGCCGAGTTCATAGTCCTCACAAAATTCCAAAGTGGGACAGCGAAATATTCGAGTATCGTGTTGGCGATTGCATCTACGATTACAGCCTGTATGCGATACTCTAATTTCTAAATACTTCTTCAATATATTTTAGTTTACAGTGATCTGGATCACACCATTTTGTGAGTAAAAACAGGTAATATCAAGCAGATAAACACCCAAAAACTGTTAAAAAGAGGGGCAAAAAGGCTTTAGCTTTTACAGTATAAAAGAATAGATGATACCTTTATGATCGCTAAAGTCAACAGTTTTTAATACTTACCAACCAAGTCATCTAAAAAAATGAGAAAAAGGTAAATGGTAATGTTCGACCTCTTACTGAAAAATCAATTAAGTGCTCCAAAAAAACTAAAATTTAAAAAGGAAATTTTGGCACGAGTTCAAGGTCGAAATTCAGAAGCTTTAAATGACGAGATAAAATTCTATAAAACTGAATTGCTTCCCTATTTTATAAAGTTGAGCCAGCAGAATCCTGTTTTTAGTGTTACAGAGCAATTACGGCTTTTAGTGGGTGTTTGGACACCAATCTGGTCTACCATATCGTTTCATGAAAGTTTACCGCAAAGAATACAAGAGCAGTCCTTCCAACTTTTTCAGCATGATGGTTACTGTGCCAGTGTAGCTCGCTATATAATGGGAAAAGAGCAGTCTTTATCCGATAATTTTCAATCAAGATTACCTGCTTATGATTTCATGGTGATCCAGAAATATGAAGTTCAAAATGGGAAATGGTATCTTCAAAATATTGATAGATTTCAGGCTTTTACAAATAGAGAAATTCCTCTAACTTTAGAATCAGTCTACAACTGGTTTACTCATGTAGTTAACAATAAAGTCAAACTGAACGCCTCCAAAGGGGTTTTACCTAAAGCTCTAAAATTAGAAAATATGGAGATAAATCATGTTAATGTGTTTCAACAAACATCCTTAGTAACTTCTCAAGTGTTTGAGCATTTATATATAGATAATGACTTGCGACTTGTGAAAACTCAAACAGATGCCTCACATTTACCTAGTTATACGATTGCTGTGAAGAGGTAATAACCGACATTCCGCACTTCAAGATGTAACACATTGATATTCAAGAAGATTTCCT